>NZ_JBHZGV010000010.1:0-250828 GCF_043359985.1 Comamonas trifloxystrobinivorans | reverse complement strand
TTTGCGATATTGCGAACAAGAAAGGCATTTGATATGAAATTACACGAACAAAGTACTTGACGGGCACGACAGTATCTACGCGTATTTGAAGCACTGGTGCAAGAAGGTGCCGCCAGCCGCGCAGCCATTCGCCTGGGCGTGACACAGCCAGCCATCAGCACCGCACTAGGGCGACTGCGCGTGCTCTACGCTGATCCCTTATTCGAGCGCACTGGCCGCGGCCTGCGCCCCACCACACGAGCACTGGAGCTGGCCCCTCTGATTGAAGAAGCGCTGGAGCGTTGCCGCCAGGCACTGGCCCCCTCGATGCCCGGCCTGGATGCACTTGAACGCAGCGTGGGCATTGGCCTGTCCGACGACAGCGAAATCGCCCTGGGCAGCTATTTGCTGACCCAGGTCCACCAACGCCTGCCAGGCGTGCGCATCATCTTTCGCCAAACCCACAGCGGCTTGGCGCAAGACATGCTCATGCGCCACCATATCGACATCGCACTGGCTGCCGGCGGCTTGTCGTCCCCCCTCATTGCGCGCGAGCGCCTGGGCCAAGGCCACTATTTATGCTTGGCCGGCCCCAATACCGCCATTCCAACGACGCCCCAAGCCTATGCCGCCAGCCCGCACCTGCTGGTGTCATCGAGCGGCTTTGTCGGCGTGGTGGATGAAGGCTTGCATGCCGCAGGCTTGCGCCGCCAGGTCAAAGCATCGACCTCGCATTTTGCGGCTGTACCTTTCCTGCTGACCGGCTCCGGCCTGATCACCACCATGCCAACCCACGCCGCGCACGCTATTGCGGCAATCACGCGCCTGCAAACCTTTGCCTGCCCCGTTCCGCTGCCACCGTATGAGCTTGAACTCGCCACCCGCATCGGGAGCAGGCACGACAAGGTATTGCAGCAGATTCGCGCCATGGTGGCAGAAGCCGTGCAGGCGCGCTTTTATTTGACAGGCTGAGAAAGCTGACCAAAGGCAAAGACCGGCAACGCAACGATCCGAGCACCACCGCGCACGCACTAATCGCCCGCCCCAACAGGAAGCAGCCAACAACCATCAACGCTGAAACACGACACTGGCCTTGGGGCGCTCATCCACTTCCAACCGAAAGACGTCTGGGCGAGCGTAGTGCCCAACCACATCAAAGTCATACCGCGCCTTGACCAGGTCCGCCAGATCCAACTCCGCCACCAGCAAGCCCGTCTGATTTTTCAGCGGCCCAGCCACGATCTCACCCATGGGACTGAGAATGACACTACCACCTTGCATCAGCGGCCGATCCTCACCCCAGTGCGGCGCCTCCACACCCAGCTCACGCGGCGAAGGCTGCACCTGGCAGGCACTGACCAGAAAACAGCGGCCCTCATGGGCGATGTGGCGCATCGACACCAGCCAGTTTTCCCGCTCATCCACCGTGGGCGCACACCACACTTCAATGCCCTTGGCATACATGGCCATGCGCAACAAAGGCATATGGTTCTCCCAGCAGATCGCCGCGCCGATCTTGCCCACTGGCGTAGAGACCACCGGCAAGGTCGAGCCATCGCCCTGCCCCCAAATCAAACGCTCGCTGCCCGTAGGCATCAGCTTGCGGTGCGTGGCCACCACGCCTTCGGTTGGCGAGACAAAGAGTGCGGCACAGTGCAAAGTGCTGCCCACGCGCTCGATGATGCCAATAACCAGATGCGCGCCGGTGCGAGCAGCCAGCCCCTCCAGCTCGGTCGTCTCAGGGCCAGGCACATCGATGGCGTTGGCGTAGTAGCGCTCAAACGCCGCTCGGCCTTCGGGCAAGCGGTAACCCAGATAAGTGCCAAAGCTCTCACCCTTGGGATAACCACCCAGCAAAGCCTCCGGCATCACCACCAGTTGCGCGCCCGAAGCCCGTATCTCGCCCTCAAAAGCAAGAATGGACTCCAAAGTCTTGGCCTTCCCCTCGGGGTGCGAGCCCAGTTGCAATGCAGCCACTTTGGAAACAGTCATGAATAAATCCCGGCAGTTGTAAAGAAGGCCTTATCGTCGCGGCAGCAGCACCGGCCAGCAAGCGAGCAAAGCGCACATCTGCTATCAAGCCCATTGATATCAGCCCGCCTGCGGCCTGCATCCACACTGCTACGATGACCACCATGCCCACGCATGCCTCTGTCTACCCCGCCCTTTGCTCCAACGAGCAGACCCGCGCTCTGGAACAAAACCTGGCCGCCAGCCTGCCACCCTACACCTTGATGCAACGCGCCGGCACCGCCAGCGCTCGTCTTGCGCTGGCACTGGCACCACATGCACGCCACATCTGGATCGCCTGCGGCCCTGGCAACAATGGGGGCGACGGGCTGGAAGCCGCCATCCACCTGGCGGCAGCAGGCAAGCAAGTACACATCAGCCTGCTGCCCGCTGACCGCAATGGCACACCCGCCGATGCCAGCCAGGCTTTGCGGCGTGCCCAAGCGGCTGGGCTGCACATTCACAAACAAGCGCCCGAGCATTTCGATTTAGCCATCGATGCACTGTGGGGCATAGGCTTGCGCGCCGATCTGGATTTACCCGCAGGCTCCGCCGCTGCCGATTGGGTGCAGCACCTGCTGCACACCGAAAAGCCTGTGCTTTGTATAGACACGCCTTCCGGCTTGCTGGCCGACACGGGTGCGTTGGCGCCCGCCGCTGCAGCACTGGCGCCCCCCGCGCCTTGCGGCCCACGTTTTACGCTCAGCATGCTGTGCCTGCACCCCGGCCTGTTCACCCACCAGGGCAGTGATTGGGCCGGGCAAGTGTGGCTGGCGCCGCTGGCCCACGGCAGCGACGCGCAAGCCGTCAACCAGCACTTGGCAACCACGCTCGGCGATTCGATGGCCAGCGGCCAACTGGTCACGCACTGCCCTGCGCAAAACCAGGCACAAAACTCGCACAAAGGCCAGTTTGGCGATGTGGGCGTGGTCGGTGGCGCCGCAGGCATGGAAGGCGCAGCCATTTTGGCGGCAACGGCTGCACTGCACAGCGGCGCTGGCCGAGTCATGCTGAATCTGTTGGATAGCGCCGAGCGCCCTGCCGCCTTGGCGCCCGACATCATGCAGCGCCCGCTGAGCGCCATGGCCGGCCTGCGTGGCGCTTTGGTAGCCGGCTGCGGTGGCGGCAACAGCATTGCCGCAGTGCCACCCTTATTACTCGCCCACGCCGGCCCGCTGGTACTGGATGCCGACGCCCTCAATGCCTTGGCGCAAGACGAAGCACTGTGCAACAGCCTGCGCGCCCGCAGCGCTAAGGCCGCCACAGTGCTGACGCCGCACCCGCTGGAACTGGCCCGCTTGCTGAACCACAGCACGGCGCAAATTCAAGCTGACCGCATTGGCGCTGCCAAGCAGGCTGCCGAGCAGTGGCAATGCATTGTGGTACTCAAAGGCAGCGGCAGCATCATCGCCGCGCCCGATGGGCGCTACGCCATCAACCACAGCGGCAATGCGCGCTTGTCGATTGGCGGTACGGGCGATGTCTTGGCCGGCTGCATTGGCTCGCAACTGGCACCTTTGCCCGCCAATGCCGATTGGCAGCAAGCCTGGCAAGCCACGCTCAACGCCGTCTGGCTGCACGGCCGCGTGGCCGATCTGTGGCACCGTTTGCGGCCCGACCAGCCGACGCTGACCGCGTCTGCGCTGGCCGAAACTCTGCCTCGGCAGCCTTGGACTATTTGAAGAACCCAAGGCTGTAGCACGCTCAACCGCGCCCGACAAACGGCATCTTGGTCGCCATGACGGTGTGGAACAGCACATTCGCTTCCGGCGGCAGGTTGGCCATGTAAAGCACTGAGCGGCCCACCACATCCACATCCATCAGCGGCTCTGGCGCAATCTCGCCGTGCGCCTGCATCACGCCTTGCGTCATGCGCATGGCCAACTCGGTGCCGGCGTTGCCCACGTCGATCTGACCCACTGCAATGTCGTACTTGCGGCCGTCGAGCGCGGCGGTTTTGGTCAGGCCCATGACCGCGTGCTTGGTGGCCGTGTAAGCGATCGACATGGGGCGCGGCGCGTGGGACGAAATGGAGCCGTTGTTGATGATGCGGCCACCCATGGGCGATTGCTGACGCATCACGCGGAAAGCCTGCTGCAGGCAATAGAACATGCCGTTCAGGTTGACGTTCACCACATCATTCCAAGTGTCCACTGGCAGCTCGTCAATCGGCACGGCGGGCGCACCACGGCCAGCGTTATTGAACAGCATGTCCACCCGGCCAAAGCGCTCCACCGCCGCATCGAACAAGGCTTTGACTGCTACCGGATCCTTCACATCAGTGGGCACCACCAAGGTCTGCTCGGCCGGCGCGTGGCTCGCCACTTCCTGCAAAGGCTCTGCGCGGCGGCCAGCCAGCACCACGGCCCAGCCATCCTGCAGCAAAGCCAGGGCCGCAGCCCGGCCGATCCCCGTACCAGCACCGGTTACCACGGCAATTTTGCGCTGTGCGTCGCTCATCTTTGTACTCCTTGTTGTGTCGATAAAAATTCTGCCTGGATGACCGGAGGGCGCAAGAAGGGTGACGAAGCCAGTCGCACCGCCTGCGTTGGACGTCTTCCCCGGAAATCCATAAAAACCAAAAAAGCCAAGCCAGCGGGGCTGACTTGGCTTGATCATAGGGCGCTTGGACGGCTTGACCTGTCTTAACGACGACCTTTGCGTGCCGATTTTTTAGCCGCCTGCTTGCTGCCAGACTTACGCTGCTGCTCTTGGCGGCGCGCATTGCCAGACTCACGCGAGGCTGCTTTGTCGCGCTTGAGGCTGGCGCGTTGCGCAGCGTAAGCCTCGTCGCGGCCGTCGCGCAAATCGCGGCCGGGGCTTTCGGCGCCCGCGCTGCGCGCCTTGGCCGATTTGGTGGCTTTGCCCGAGCGCGCCGGTTGCGCAGCCACGTCTTCACCTTCGCGCACCAGGCGGAAATCGATCTTGCGCGCATCCAGATCCACGCGGCTGACCTGAATTTGCAAGCGCGTGCCAATGGCGTAGCGAATGCCGGTGCGCTCGCCGCGCAGCTCTTGGCGCATTTCGTCAAAGCGGTAGTAATCGCCGCCGAGTTCGCTGATGTGGATCAGGCCTTCCACGTACAGCTGGTCCAGCGTGACGAACAAGCCGAACGAGGTGACAGCCGAGACCATGCCGCTGTATTCCTCGCCCAAGTGTTCGCGCATGTACTTGCACTTGAGCCAGGCTTCCACATCGCGGCTGGCCTCGTCGGCGCGGCGCTCGTTGGCGCTGCAATGCAGGCCAGCAGCTTCCCAGGCTTGCACTTCGCGTGAAGCGCGCTGCGTGCGCTGCTGCGCGGCCAGTTGCTGCTTGGGCGCCGCCACCCGCGAAGCCAGGCGCTTGGCCAGCTTGGCCTCGGCCTCACCCGGCGTGGGCAGCGCGGGCAGCTGGTAGCGCTTGCCAGCCAAAATGGCCTTGATGACACGGTGCACCAGCAAATCCGGGTAACGGCGGATCGGGCTGGTGAAGTGCGTGTAGGCCTCATAGCCCAGGCCGAAGTGGCCGCTGTTGATAGGCGTGTAAATGGCTTGCTGCATGGAGCGCAGCAGCATGGTGTGGATCTGCTGCGCATCCGGCCGGTCTTTGGTGGCCTGCGCAATGGCTTGGAACTCGGCGGGCTTGGGATCGTCGCTGATCGACATGCCCACACCCATGGCCTTGAGGTAGCCGCGCAGAATGTCTTGCTTCTCGGGCGTCGGGCCTTCGTGCACGCGGAACAGACCGGGCTGACCGCCTTGCTGAATAAAGTCTGCCGAGCACACGTTGGCCGCAAGCATGGCCTCTTCGATCAAACGATGCGCCTCGGTGCGCGTGCGCGGCACGATCTTTTCGATACGACCGTTGTCGTCGCAGACGATCTGGGTTTCGGTGGTTTCGAAATCCACCGCGCCACGGCGGCCGCGCTGCGACAGCAAGGCCTTGTAAACATCGTGCAGGTTCAGCAGATCGGGCACGCGCTCCTGGCGCTTCATCGCCTCTTGGCCACGGGTGTTGGCCAAGATGGCAGCCACCTCGGTATAGGTGAAGCGCGCATGGCTGTGCATCACCGCCGGGTAGAACTGGTAGGCGTTGATCTCGCCGTCGGCGCTGATCACCATGTCGGCCACCATGCACAAACGGTCCACATCCGGGTTCAGCGAGCACAGGCCGTTCGACAGCTTCTCGGGCAGCATCGGGATGACGCGGCGCGGGAAATACACGCTGGTAGCGCGATCGTAGGCATCCACATCAATGCCATTGCCGGTTTGCACATAGTGGCTCACATCGGCAATGGCCACCAGCAAGCGCCAGCCCTTGGCCCGGCCAATGCGCATAGGCTCGCAATACACCGCATCGTCAAAGTCGCGGGCATCTTCGCCGTCGATGGTGACCAGCGGGATATCCGTCAGGTCAATGCGCGCCTTGCGGTCCATGGCGCGCACTTTGTCTGGCAGCTTTTTGGCCAGCGCCAGGCACTCGTCCGAGAACTCGTGCGGCACGCCGTACTTGCGCACGGCGATTTCAATCTCCATGCCCGGGTCGTCAATCTCGCCCAGCACCTCGACCACGCGGCCCACGGGCTGGCCAAACAGCGCCGGCGGCTCGGTCAGCTCAACGACCACCACCTGGCCGGTCTTGGCCGTGCCGATGGCGCCATTGGGAATCAAAATATCCTGGCCGTAGCGCTTGTCCTCAGGCGCCACCAGCCAGACGCCGCTTTCTTGCAGCAGACGGCCAATGATGGGGTGCGCGGGGCGCTCAATGATTTCTACGATGCGGCCTTCGGGGCGGCCTTTGCGGTCGGTGCGCACAATGCGGGCACGGACCCTGTCGCGGTGCAGTACGGCGCGCATCTCGTTGGCGGGGATGTAGATGTCGCTTTCGTTGTCATCCCTGATCACGAAACCGTGTCCTTCACGGTGGCCCTGTACTACGCCTTCAATTTCTTCTGACAAATTCTCTGCTCCTGTGTTGGAAGCCGTTTTTTTGATATACAATCTCGTTCTTTCCTGAAATGCCCAGGTGGCGGAATTGGTAGACGCACTAGTTTCAGGTACTAGCGGGTAACTCCGTGGAGGTTCGAGTCCTCTCCTGGGCACCAAGTTTAACGACAAGTACTAACTTGTTTTGTGAAAACGGTGAAATATCGGTTTTCTCTTACCAGAACAGACGTGGTTTTTTAGGAAATTTGACAATGGGCCTGTCCCAAAGTCGCAAGCCCAGGTGGCGGAATTGGTAGACGCACTAGTTTCAGGTACTAGCGAGTAACATCGTGGAAGTTCGAGTCTTCTCCTGGGCACCAAGACAGCAAGCCGCTGCACAGCAATGTGCAGCGGCTTTTCTGCTTCTGGCGCCGCAGCACATCTCGCCAAGCCGCCGCCGCTGCTCCCGCACAAAGCCCCCCACATTCCCCAACCCCGCAGCCAACACACCGGCCTCGCCAGCTATCTTTTTTGAAAAAAATCGCCCAATTGGCCTGAGCACTGCTTTTGCGCCCCTATAATTCGTTCCATCCTGAAAGCCCAGGTGGCGGAATTGGTAGACGCACTAGTTTCAGGTACTAGCGAGTAACATCGTGGAAGTTCGAGTCTTCTCCTGGGCACCAAATCACAAGCCGTTGTACGCAAGTACAGCGGCTTTTTTGGTTTCCGGGCCAGCACGCATGGCAACGCATGCCCAGCCAACACAGCGTGCACCCACCCAGGCAGCTATCTTTTTTGCAAAAACTTGGCTTTTTGGCCCAACCCGCTTTCGGCACCCTCTATAATTGCGCCATCCTGAAAGCCCAGGTGGCGGAATTGGTAGACGCACTAGTTTCAGGTACTAGCGAGTAACATCGTGGAAGTTCGAGTCTTCTCCTGGGCACCAAATAGCAAGCCGTTGTACGCAAGTACAGCGGCTTTTTTGGTTTCTGGGCACAACTTGTTCGATAGCCGATTGATGGCAGCCATGCCTGTGTGGCTCCCCCCCCTGGCACAGTGCTCGCAGGCTGTTCAGGATGTTCTTCCTCCACCCCTTTCAGCCAGCGCCTGCGATCGCAGCAAATGCAGGCGGTTTGGCTGCCGAAGGACAGCCAAACTTCGTGAACTGACTTGCGCCAGCTGTTTGAACGGAGCGCCTTGGCGCGAAGTGAGTTTTGGCGCACGCCGGCATTTGCTGTGAGCGCAGGTTGCCCCGATTGCCCCGCTGCGCGGGGCGGTCGGGGACGCTGGATGTGGGCACGTTTCTTTGCCGACTTTCTTCTGGGCCGGCACACCGGACGTGCAGCAAGAAAGTCGGTCGCCTGCCGGGGCGAGACCCGGCCAGCTGCTGCAAGCAGAACAGCACACGCCAGTTAGAAAAGCAGCCTTTCCAATCCGCACAACCCCAACAAAAAACGCCCTGCACACAAAGCACAGGGCGTTTTTAAGAGCGACCGCTGAAAAGCCTTACTTCTTCAGCAAAGCCTTCAGCACATTTTGCAAACGACGGGCCGACGCCTCGTCGCTGGCCGATTGCAGTACCTTGGCCACGTCTTGCTGCCAGGTTTCTTGCGGCGATGGGTCGTTGCGCTTGGTCAGCAGTTGCAGCTGCAAGGCGCGGCGCGCATTGATCTGCTCGGCCGGTGTGGGCACATCGGCGGCCATTTCCAGGCGCAGCAGCGATTCACCTGCATCACCAGCAGCAGGCGCAGTGATGGCCTGGCCCCATTGCGCACGCACCGGGCCGGCCACGCGGCCCAGCTCTTGCACGGGCGGCAGCAAAGCAGCGTCGCGCTTGTTCCAGGCTTCCATCATCTGCGTCAGGGCCTGGCCATGCGCCTGGCTGGCCAGCTTGCGCAGCGTGGCCTGGGCGTGGTCGAGCGCATCGCGCTGGGCGCGGAAGGCGGCATCGCCCAGGCGTGGGCCACGGTCTTCACGCGGTGCACGGTCGAAGCGCTCACCACGGCCAAAGCGGTCGTCGCGGCGCTCGCCACCACGCTCGCCCCGGTCATTGCGCGGGCCACGGCTGTCGCCACGGCCTCCATCACGGCGATCACCGGGCTTGCCGCCGCGCGTTGGGGCGGCAGCGGTATCTCGCTTCATGCCGGGGCGGTCGTCGCCGCTGCGCTGGGCAATCACCGGCTTGGGCTTAGCAGGGGCAGGCGCAGCAGCGGGAGCGGCTTCGCCCTCGCCTTCAGCAGCAGCTTCACCACCGGCAGGCGCAGCATCGGCTGCGACCACTTCAGCTGCTGGCTCAGCTGCAGCTTCCGCAGCAGGTTCAGCAGCAGCCGCTGCGGGAGCGGGCTGCTCGCTTTGCGCCTTGAGAGCTGCTTGCAGCGCCTCAATGGCCGCTTGGATTTGCTGGGCATCGCCGCTATGGTTGGCCGCTTCCAAAGCCTTCGAGGCGTCGAGCACCGCCTGGTCACGGGCGCTCAGTTGCTGGGCCACGCGCTCGCGCTGCTGGGTCTTGCGGGCAAAGGCCTCGTCCAGCGGCTTGCGGAAAGCGTCCCAGAGCTTTTGCTCGTGGCGGCGGTCCATCGGCACGCCTTGGGCTTCGGCCTGCCACTGGCGCTGCAGCTCACGCACGGCATCAATGTTCAGGTGCGGTGCGGCGGCCAGCTCGCCTGCTTGGGCGATCATGGCTTCGCGGCGGGCAATGCTGGTTTTCTGGGCGGTTTGCAGTGGTGCGCTGGCTGCCTGGTGGGCAGCCTTCCAGGCGGCTTGCAGCTCGGCATAGGCTTTTTCGCCCACGTGGCCGCTGGCGCGCCAGCGGTCGCCAAACTGGAACAGGTCGCGCTGCATCTGCTTCCAGTCGGTCGAGGCCAGATGGGCTTCGGTCCAGGCTTTGAGCTCGGCCACCAGCGCCTCGCGCTCGGCGCGGTGCTTGGCGCCCTCTTCGCGCACCTTGGCCAGCCAGACTTCGACATGCTTGTAGGCCGCGTTGCAGGCTTCGTCAAATTTCTTCCACAGCGCGTGGTTGGTGGGGCCGCTTTGGTCGGCCTTTTTCCAGTCTTCGCGCAGCTGGCGCAGGCTGTCTTGCAGCTTGCGGCCGCCCAGTTCCTGGCCTTCGGGGCGGGTCAGCAGACCTTGGGCCTTGGCCAGCAGTTCTTCGCGCAGCTTGTCGGCGCTCCAGCGTTGCCAGCCTTCCAGCTCGCCTGCGGCGATCAGGGCGGCGTTGACCTGCGATTCCAGCTCTTGGTCGATCTGTTTACCGTGTTGCTTGAGCACGGCGCGCAGTTGCTGGGCAGCGCCCGATGCACCCTTGCCATGGCCTTCGGTGGTGTGTTCTTGCAGCTTTTTCAGCGCTTCTTGCACGGCTTGCTTGGCACGCTTGGCTTCTTGCGGATCAGCAGCGGGCTTGGCGGCAGCAGCACGGGCTGCGGCTTGCTCGGCCTCGGTGGGCAGGCCACGGGCAGCACGGATTTCGTCGGCCCACACGGGCACGGCGGGCAGCGGCGCTTGCGCGTCTTCGGCGGCCTTGAGGGTTTGCTGCAGGGCGGACTGGAAAGCATCCCACACCACCAGCAGCTGGCTCTTGGAGGTTTCCAGCATGGTGGGGTAACGCGCTTCCACGCTGCTCCAGCTGGCATCGCCTTCCAGCGCGGCGGCTTGTTCTTGCCAGTGCGCCACATCGGTAGCCAAGGCAGCGTCTGCCGCTTGGGCGTCGAGGTAGGACTTGGTAGACAGCACTTCCACGCGCTGGGCCAACAGCACAGCGGCCTCGCGCTGCACTTGCACGCGGTGCTGCAGGTCTTCAATGGTTTTGACGCGCTCGGCCAGCTGCACTTTCAGAGCCGACAGCGGCTCTTTGGACAGCGGTGCGCCGGCTTTGGCGGCGTCGCGCTGCCAGGCCAGGGCGTCGGCGATGTTGAGCTTGGAAGCAGCCAGCAGCTTGCCGGCCTTGTCGGCCCACTCGGCGGCAATGGCTTCCTGGCCCTTGGCGCGGCGCAACTCCTCGATGCGCTCGCGGATGGCCTTGGCCGCGCCCTTGTCGCGCGCCGACAGCTCTTTGAACACTTCTTGCAGCTGCTCGGCGCTGGGCTCGCTGGCCAGCCATTCGCGCACCTTGGCGGCGCGTTCACCCGAGGTGGCGGCCGAGAAGGCGCCGCCCGTCAGGCCGTCGAGCGGATGGGGCGCAGCCGCTGGTTTGGCGGGCGCGGGCGTGGGCTCGGGGGTTTCGGGCGTTTTGTTGCGCGAGAGAAAAGAGGGGAACATGGCTCAACTCGGTGGTAAATACGGCCTGCAGCAGCAAGGCGCTGCAGCCATTGGCACATAAAAAGGCGGCGCGGGCCAACTGCCCGCTCCCAAGTTGCTATTTTGACCGGGTTTGGCGCGGCCACCAAGCAAGCAGGCGGCACAAAGCCGGTTTCTCTGGCGCAGCGCAGACAAAAAAGGGCTGGAAGCCAAGCTCCCAGCCCTTTGCAGCCTGCCCAGGCCCGCTCAGCGGGGTGCCAGGCTCAGCTCGGCACGCGGCTTCCATTCCTTGTCAAAACCCTCGGTTTTGACATTGCCCAAGAAAAGGCGATCGAGCTTGACGCCCTGGCTGGCCAGGTAGTCGCGCACCGCCACACCACGAGCCAGCGCCAGCTCACGCATGGCGTTGTCGGGCACGGCCACACTGGTAATCAGCAGAGTTTCCATCTCGGCCTGCGGAATGTCGGCAGCCAGACCCACCATGTTGCGGGGCTTTTTGATGTCGGCGCGCTTGTACACCTCTTTGAGCAAGGCCGGGTATTCAGCAGCACTCACCGCATCCACCTCTTCGGCCTTGCCGCCGGCGCGGATGGTCGCGCGGCGTTTTTGCGCCAGCACCATATCGTCGATACGCGCCTTGCGCCAGCCTTCCTTTTCTTGCTCCAGCTCGGCCTGGCCGGTCACGGTCAGTTGCAGCGCCGGGCGGTCTTCCAGCGCCTTGGCTACCTTTTTCAGGTTTTCGCGGGTGACGTCGTCCAGGCTGGCACTGCCGGGCGCAAAGGCCACCTGGCTCGCTTCGGAACCACCGCCAAAGGCACTGGACAACAGCGCGAACGGCGAGGTGACGGCCTTCATGATCATGTTGCCGATGACCTTGAAGATGATCGGCGCCAGGCGGAACTGCGGATCGTTGAGCGAGCCGCTGATGGGCAGATCCAGGTCGATCACGCCGTTGCGGTCGGCCAGCAGGGCCACGGCGAGCTTGACCGGCAGGCTCGCCGGCGCGCCTTCTACCGCATCGCCAAACTGCAGCTGGTTGAGCACCAGCTTGTTGCTGGCGGTGAGCTGGCCGTCGGGCTGCACGTCGTACTGCACGTCCACGCTCATCTTGCCGCGCTCAATGCCATGGCCCGCGTATTTGATGCTGTACGGCGTGAGCGGCGAAAGCTCCAGATCGCGCACCTTGCCGTGGATGCCCAGCGCCAGCGGCTTGGCCAGCGGGTTCAGCTTGCCGGTGATTTCCAGCGAAGCGGTGCCCTCGGCCTTGCCGCGCAGCTCCAGCTCCGCCAGTTGGGGCGGCTGGCCAGCCGGGCCGGGCTCGGACGAGAAGGCGCTCATGCGGCCTGCCAGCTCGGACAGGTCGGCCGAGTAGTTGGGCTTGATGAAGCGGTCGCTGAACTTGACGGTGCCGCCGGCCAAGGTGATGGGGCCCATGTCGATGATCGGGCCGGTGGCAGGAGCAGCAGGCGCGGCGGGTACAACTGGTGCAGCGGTGGCTTCCTTCGCGGCCGGCTCAGGCTTGGCCTGCTCCGGCTTTGCGTCAGCCTTGGCTGCATCGGCAGCAGGCGCCTCCGTGCCCTCTCCGCCCAGGTCTTGCAGGTTGAGTTTGCCGTTTTCTTGCACGATCAGACGGGCATAGAAGTCGGACAGCGCGGTTTCGCCAATCTTGACCTTCATGCGCTGCTCGGGCGCCATCTGCAGATCAAGGCCGCGCAGGCTCAGCACTTTCCAGTTCAGCAAGTCGTCGCTCGCGCCGATGAGGCCGGCACTAATGCTGCCGCTGCCGGAGGCTTTAGCGGTTTTGCCGCCGCTGCTGGCTTTTTCCGGGGCATCGGTATCGTCGTCGGCATCGGCCTTGGGCTTGGCCAGCGGCCGCACGCGCACATCGTCCAAGCCGGCATCACCCTTGACGCTGAGCACCGGCCCTTTGGGCGATTGCAAAAAGTCGAGGCTACCCTTGAAGTTGGCGTCCGCACGCATCAGGCGCACAGGCAAGGCGGCTGCGGCATAGGGCTCAAAAGCATGCACCGGCAGCTGCGTCAGGTTCAGGCGGCCAGCGGCAGACAAAGGCGTCAAACCCAGGGTGCCGTCGTACACCAGGCGGCCCGGCTCAGCGCGGCCGGTGGCAATGCGGCCAGATACCTTCAACACCGAAGGCTTGGCCTTGCTGGCCAGCGGCGCAAAGTCGCGCAGCTCCACATCGGCATCTACCAGACGCACCGCTACCTTGCGCGGTGTGGATTCGTCCTGGTAAGCAATATTGGCACCCTTGATGGCGATGCGCTCCAGCTGCACATCCCAAGGCTTGCTGTCAGCGGCCTTGGCAGGCTTTTTGGCGTCTTTCTCGGCCTTGGCCGCTTGCGTGGCGGGCAGCCAGTCTTCAAACATCATGCGGCCGCTCTTGTCGCGCGACACGCCCAGCGCCGGTTTGAGCAGCTCGATGCTGCCGACCTTGACCTGCTGCTTGGCAATATTGATGGCCGCCTCTTTGACTGCCAGCTGCTGCAGCTCCAACAAATGCTCTTTGCCTTTGAGGCCCACGGCCGTGCCATGCGGCGCAGCGCAGTTGGCGCGGCTATTGCATTGCAGGGCGATGTCGGACACGGTCAGCTCGGCCACGCCAATTTGCAGATCGGCGCCATCGCGCTGGATCTTGACCTGGCTGTCGATATTGCCCAGCACGCCAGGCTCGATCACGCCCGTCAGGTACGAAGCGCCCAGCTGCAATGGCAGCGCCGTGGTTTTGACATCGACCTCGGCCATCACATCGGTGGCCTTGCCCGAGAACTGCACGCGGCCGGTGCTGGGCACGCCCTTGGCTCCCGACAGGCCCGATTCGCCCGCAAAGTGGAACGGCTCTTTGAAAGGCCAGGCGATCTGTTTGGCCGTCATGTCAAAGTCGTCGAGCTGCACCCGCGCTGGCACAGGCACGCTCTCGTCCACCCACAGGCCTTGCAGATTGCTCAGCTTGACTTCGTCAACCAGCACGTTCCACGCGGGCTTGCTGCTGGTAGCGGGTTTGGCCGGCTTGGTGGGCTTTTCAGCCGCGCCGTCTGCCACTGCGGTGCTGGCGTCGGCCGCGGGTGCCGGAGCAGCCTCGGCCGCTTCGCTGGCCTTGGCATCGCTTGGCACCTCGGTGCTTGCTGCAGCTTCGCTGTTCGCTGCTTTTTCAGGAGCAGCCTGCTTTTCCACCGGCTGGCCCTGCGCATCGAGCAGGCTGAGCTGGCCATTCTTGCCGCGCTTGATGGACAGCTGCGCGCCATCGAGCGCTACTTGCGCAATATGTATCTGACCGGCCAGCGGCTGCACATCAGCCAGTTGCACATCCAGTTGCTTCCAGGCCAGCAGCTCGTCGTTGTGGCCGTCATGCACCAGCACATTGCTGGCATGCACATCGCCGCTCAGCTTGACACTGGCTTTGTCGGTTTGCTCAAAGCCCACTTTCAACTGGGCATTGAGCACGCCGCCCATCAGCTTGACCGGCACCGATGCCGGGATGTAGGCCAGGTAAGGCTTCAGATCCAGGTCGTGGATGGCAAAGCTGGCGTCGGTCTTGCGATCGTCGCTGAAAGGGGTGGTTTCGGCCTGGCTGGCAAACTGGCTGCCGTTCAGCTCAAAAGCCAGCTGCGGCAACACCTTGATGGCGCGCTTGGACTCGAGGTTGCTGATGAAGGGAATACCCAGCTGCAAGCCCTTGAGCTCGTGCGTCTGGCCCACGGTATCGTCTTTGAACTCGACGGCGCCGTCTTTCAGCTCAATGTTGTAGAGCGCGAAATGCGCGGTCTTGCCGTCGTCGGGCGGCGGATTCGGGTCTTTGAGCTTGGCGACGATGTCATCGAAGTCGAACTTGCCAGGCGCAGTTTGCGCCACGCGCACCACCGGCTTGTCCACCTGGATCGCATCCAGCACCGGCGCCAGACGGAAAAGCGACTGCATGTCTGCGTCCACATACACGCGCTCTACCGAAAACTGCGGAGCACTGCCCGGCGTGGGGCCGGCCAGCTGCAGATCACGCACCGTCAGCTCCAGCGACCAGGGCTTGAACTCGACCGCACCAATATGCACTGCGCGGCCCAGCTTCTCGCTGGCAATCTTTTCGCCCTGGGTGCGCAACAGCCAAGGCAGCGCCAGCCACGACAGCGCCCACAGCAGCAGCAACGCCACCACACACCAGGCCAGACGACGCAGCCAGCGCCGGCCTGCACCGCTGCTGGTTTTCTTTGATTCTTTGGTTCCGCTCACGGCGAATGTCCTCTCGGGGATAAGCAACTCGGGCCTGCCCGCCGGGCAGGCCTTCCCATTGTGCCCAAATAAACATCTAAATAGATAGCAGCGCAATGAATCAGCGCCTGTGGGTCCTGCCGGAGCACAATCGTTGAAGATGCTGCCGACACCCCGTGCTTTCCCCAGAAAACGCCGCCCCGCTCTATATATATAGAGGGCCAGCCGTTTTCCCTAGGAAAACACGGTGCCGCTCACTGCGCTGGTCGCCCCCTTAGCCAAACCAACGCCACCCAAGCCAAGCTCACACGCTTACGACTTTTACCTGCGGCGCCGGGCCCGGTCCGCCCTTTCACCGTCGCTGCCAGGGCCGCTCCGAGCAGGTTTTGGCAAATTGTTGACGCTGCTTTTTATAAATTACCCTGGTACAAAGCACAAAAACCCAAAAATGCTACAGGTTATTAGCCGTTTTTACGATTTTTTTGGCCTTGTCCCAGACCATTTTGCGCCTTGCTCAGGCCGTCTTGCGGGGGCAGCGTCAAGCAAGCACCAACTTTATTGCAGCGCAGCATTTTTAGGATCCGCTCTGCCACCTGCCAGCCCATGCTCCAGCATCGTGCTATCGACGCCATAGCAAACTGCAGTCATGGCGTTATCAGCACCCGAGAAAGCTACAAATGCTTTCAAATCCATAGCAGCAGCACCCGATTTTTCCTTGCTTGTCGATGCATTTTCATACATTGCATCTCTTTATAAGTTGCGCACGCACCCATATAGCCACGCTATGCAAGCCATAGCTGCAACACCACACAAAGCCACGCGATGCAAGCAAATGCTGGCGCACAGCTTGTGCCAAATCAAACAGCACAAATCCGAGTCGTCAGTGGCCCGCCCAAAGCCTGCGCTATACACGTTTTTTCATTACTTTTTCATCTGAAATTTAGTTTTTATAGTGTTGACTGATTATTAAGCCAGCTTCTAGAATTCAGCCCATTGCATTTATTGCCTATTTTTTGTTCACACCCTCGTGGTGTTTTGTTCGTAGCCCCTGACACGCAAGCAGCGTGCATGAAACGACAAGGGCCGTCTGCAACGCAGGCAGCCTGACCGGTATCGCACAGGACGGTGCGCTTACCGCCCTGCCAGACCTGAACCCGCTCTCCCACTGCGAGAGGGGCCTGATCCAGGTGGCAGGCTTTTGAAAGGAATCATTCGTATGACGGCTCCCGCGCAAGTGGCTGCCGGTGCGCGCTCGCTGGGCGCCACCATCGTGCACGGCCTTGTGGCCCTGACACACAACAGTTTGGCACTGATAGGTTTGGCTGTGGCGTTTTGTGCGCTCACGCTGTTTTCGCGCGCTGACCTGCGCGCCTCTGGCGAGCAGCAGCTGCGCAGCTGGCTGCAGGCCCGCCAAGAAGCCGAGGCAGACAGCGTCAGCCAGGCAACAGCTGGCAACGAGGCCACGCTGATTGCCGCGGTAGACCGCGCTACCGCCACCAACCCACAGCAACTGCCCAAAAACCAGGCGGCCGTGGCCTACTGGTTGGCCAAAAAGTACCGCGTGGCGCCTGAGCCACTGGCCGTGCTCGTCTCCGAGGCCTACCAGGTGGGCAAGGAAACCAAGCTCGACCCGACACTGATCCTGGCCATCATGGCCGTGGAGTCGAGCTTCAACCCCTTTGCCCAAAGCTCGGTGGGCGCGCAAGGCCTGATGCAGGTGATGACCAAGATCCACACCGACAAGTACCAGCACTTTGGCGGCCACTTTGCGGCGTTTGACCCGGTCACCAACCTGAAGGTCGGCGTGAAGGTGCTGCAAGAATGCATCGAACGCGCCGGCTCCCTCGAAGGTGGCCTGAAATACTACGTGGGCGCCGCCAACCTGCCTGACGACGGTGGCTATGCCGCCAAGGTGTTGGCTGAGCACTTCCGCATCAAGCAAGTGGCCAACGGCCGCAGCAACCCGCAAGAGCCTGCTGCCAAGCCCGCCCTGTCGGCCAAGGCCAATGTGCCCGCCGCTCCGGCTGCCGCCAAGAGCGCCAAGCCTGCCGCCGACACCGCCACTGTGGCCCTGGTCGACGACAAGGCCAATGCTGCCACCACCGCGCCCGCCAAGACCGAAGCCACCACCGTGGCCATGGGCTCCTGAGAGCGAGCAGCGTAACACTCCCCGACAAAGCACCGCCAGGTGCTTTTTCTTTGCCCGCTATTTTCCAGCCGCCGCAACAACCCTCTGTGCCTCGGCTACACTAGCCGGGTACGCGACTGGCGATAGGCAGCTTTCCAATGGCTGTTGACGTGGATGGCAGGCCCGCCCTGCTGTAACCACCGGGGAGCGTACCGTGCGAGAGGCTACGGTGCCACGATCACCGCCTGCTGCTTGCCACGTGTTAGCCGTGCGCCTGGGCAGCCCTTGCTTTCTACCGCCAGCCTCTGGCGGGGCAAGGGGTTACTTCTGACTCAACCGACCGTCATGTACCAACGTAACATTCTTGTCGAACAGACCGACGCCGAACTCTTTGCGGCCATCCAGGCCGAAAACCAGCGCCAAGAACAGCACATCGAGCTGATCGCCAGCGAAAACTACGCATCGCCTGCCGTGATGTGGGCGCAAGGCACTCAGCTCACCAACAAGTACGCCGAAGGCTACCCCGGCAAGCGCTACTACGGTGGTTGCGAATATGTCGACGTCGCCGAGAAGCTGGCGATCGAGCGCGTCAAGCAACTGTTTGGCGCAGACGCTGCCAACGTGCAACCCCACTGCGGCGCATCGGCCAACGAAGCCGTGTTCCTGGCTTTCTTGAAGCCTGGCGACACCATCATGGGCATGAGCCTGGCCGAAGGCGGTCACCTGACGCACGGCATGCCGCTGAACATGTCGGGCAAGTGGTTCAACGTGGTCTCCTACGGTCTGAACGAGAAGGAAGAGATCGACTACGACAAGATGGAAGCCCTGGCCCGCGAGCACAAGCCCAAGCTGATCGTGGCCGGTGCCTCGGCCTACTCGCTGGAAATCGACTTTGCCCGCTTTGCCAAGGTGGCCAAGGAAATCGGCGCCATCTTCATGGTCGACATGGCCCACTACGCCGGCCTGATCGCCGCCGGCGAGTACCCCAACCCCGTGCCTTTTGCCGACGTGGTCACCACCACCACGCACAAGAGCCTGCGCGGCCCCCGTGGCGGCGTGATCCTGATGAAGGCCGAGCACGAGAAGGCCATCAACTCCGCCGTGTTCCCCGGCCTGCAAGGCGGCCCGCTGATGCACGTCATCGCTGCCAAGGCCGTGGCCTTCAAGGAAGCGCTGTCGCCCGAGTTCAAGGCTTATGCCAAGCAAGTCAAGGCCAACGCCAAGGTCATCGCTGAAACGCTGACCGCACGCGGCCTGCGCATCGTTTCTGGCGGTACGCAAAGCCACGTCATGCTGGTGGACCTGCGCAACAAGGGCATCACCGGCAAGGAAGCCGAAGCCGTGCTGGGCGCCGCCCACATGACGATCAACAAGAACGGCATCCCCAACGATCCGGAAAAGCCCATGGTCACCAGCGGCGTGCGTATCGGCACCCCCGCCATGACCACCCGCGGCTTCAAGGAAGAAGAAGCGCGCCTGACCGCCAACCTGATCGCCGACGTGCTGGACAACCCACGCGACGAAGCGAACCTGGCTGCCGTGCGCGAAAAGGTCAATGCCCTGACCGCTCGCTTCCCCGTGTATCGCTGATGCAGCCGCTGAGCCGCTGCGCGTCTTGCATCGCTCTGCCAGAGCGGACGGGCGCTGCGGCTCGGCTGTCTGAGCCCATCATCTCCGGGCGTGTGCCGCATGGCGCACGCCCTTTGTTGTTTTTGCAGGCTTGTGGCCTGCGCCCTGGATCACTGCGATGAAATGCCCTTTCTGCAACCACCCCGACACCCAGGTGGTGGAGACCCGCGTGGCAGAAGACGGTGGCTTTATCCGGCGCCGACGCCAGTGCGGCCACTGCGAGAAGCGCTTTACCACCTATGAGCGGCCCGAGGTCAGCTTTCCGGTCATCGTCAAAAAAGACGGCCGGCGCATTGATTACGACCGCAGCAAGCTCAAGGGCTCGTTCAGCCTGGCCTTGCGCAAGCGCCCGGTCAGCATCGACAAGGTGGAAATGGCGATCGAGCATGTCGAAGACAAGCTGCGCACCCTGGGCGCGCGCGAAGTGCAGACCCACCTGATTGGCGAGCTGGTAATGACCGAGCTGCAAAAGCTCGACAAGGTGGCCTATATTCGCTACGCCAGCGTCTACCGCAGCTTTGAAGATATCGACCAGTTCAAATCCCTGGTCGACGAGGTGACCAAGCCTGCGCCAGCTGGCAAAAAAGACGCGGCGGCCAAGAAAAAATCCTGAGCCGCATCGGGGCCATCGTTCACGGCGCAGCCCACAGCAAAAAGCGAACCCGAGGGTCCGCTTTTGTTTTTGGCGCTGGCACAACAGCGCTCAGAGCGTGTTTACGCGCTCAAGGCGCCTCGGCCGCGATGGGCGGGAAATCCACCGCCACATCGGCGTTCTGCGCACGGTGGCGCAGTGCGTGGTCCATCAACACCATGGCCAGCAGCGCTTCAGCGATTGGCGCGGCGCGGATGCCCACGCAAGGGTCGTGGCGGCCCTTGGTGATGACTTCGGTGCTGTTGCCGTGCACGTCGATCGATTCACGCGGGCTGATGATCGAGCTGGTCGGCTTGATGGCGATACGGATCTCGATGTCCTGTCCGGTACTGATGCCGCCCAGAATGCCGCCCGCGTTGTTGCTGCGAAAGCCTTGCGGGCTGAGCGAATCGCCGTGCGTCGTGCCGCGCTGGGCCACACTGTCAAAACCGGCACCAATTTCCACCGCCTTGACCGCGTTCAGGCCCATCATGGCGTAGGCAATGTCGGCGTCGAGCTTGTCGTACAGCGGCTCGCCCAGGCCCACGGGCACGCCGCTGGCGTTCACACGGATCAGAGCGCCGCAGGAGTCGCCCGATTTGCGCAACTCGTTCATGTAATCCTCGTAGCGCGTCACATCGGCCACGGGCGCAAAAAACGGGTTGTTCGGCACATGCTCCCAGCTCTCGAAAGGCAGGGCCACCTCGCCCACCTGCAGCATGCAGGCGCGGAACTCGGTGCCGAACTTCTCCTTCAGCCACTTCTTGGCCACGGCGCCAGCGGCCACGGTAGGTGCGGTCAAACGGGCCGACGAGCGGCCACCGCCACGCGGATCGCGGATGCCGTATTTGTGCCAATAGGCGTAATCAGCGTGGCCGGGCCGGAAGCTCTGGGCGATGTTGGAGTAATCCTTGCTGCGCTGGTCGGTGTTGCGGATCAGCAGCGAGATCGGCGTGCCGGTGGTCTTGCCCTCGTACACGCCCGAGAGAATCTCGACCTGGTCAGGTTCGTTGCGCTGCGTCACAAACTTGCTGGTGCCAGGGCGGCGGCGGTCCAGATCGTGCTGGATGTCTGCCTCGCTCAAGGCCATGCCCGGAGGGCAGCCGTCAATCACACAGCCGATCGCCGGGCCATGGGATTCGCCAAAGTTGGTAACGGTGAATAAGGTGCCGAAGGTGTTGCCGCTCATAGACCCGCGATTATGCCCTGCTCCGGCCCGGCAGCGCCTGCAACAGCCCTACCGATGCGACGCTGGCGGCCGCCCGCTTTTGCTAAGCTGGCGCCCTCGTTTCCCCATCCGCCATCACCATGTCCAGCCTGCCACCCGCTTTGCAATCCCTGATCGGCCAGCCCGGCAGCCAGATCGATACCCCTGCCCTGGTCATAGACCTGGACGCCATGCAGCGCAATATTGAGCGCATGGCTGCATTCGCCCGCCAGCACGGCGTGCTCTGGCGGCCGCACGCCAAGCTGCACAAAAGCGCGCAAATCGCCCACTGGCTAGAGCAGGCCGGCGCCGTGGGCCATTGCGTGCAAAAACTGGCCGAGGCCGAAGCCCTGGCCAGTGGCGGCGTCCGCAATATCTTCATCAGCAACGAAATCGTCTCGCCCAGCAAGCTGGCCCGCGTGGCAGCGCTGGCCCAAACGCTGAACGCACAAGGCGGCCGGCTGGCGATTGCCGTGGACAGCGAAACCGGCATTGCCCGGCTGGCCCAGGCTTTGGCAGCAGCGCAGGCTGGCGCGGCGGCGGTGGATGTGCTGGTGGAGATCAATGTGGGCCAGAACCGCTGCGGCGTAGAGCCCGGCCCGCAAGCCGTGCAACTGGCCCGCGCCATTCTGGCCCAGCCGGTTTTGCGCTTTGCCGGCTTGCAGGCTTACCACGGCGGTGCCCAGCATTTGCGCACGGCAGCCGAGCGCAAGGCCACGATTGGGCGCGTGCTCCAGCTGGTACAGCTCACCCGCCAAGCGTTGGAGCAAGCGGGCATAGCCATCCCGCTGGTCACCGGCGCTGGCACCGGCACCATGGTCAACGAGGCGGCCAGCGGCGTTTATGGCGAGATCCAGCCCGGCTCTTTTCTCTTCATGGATGCCGACTACGCGGTCAACGAGCGCGACCCGGCCCAGCCCGCGTTTGAGCACGCGCTGTTTGTGCAAACCCAGGTCATGTCGCACAACGGCCAACGTGCGGTCTGCGATGCCGGCCACAAAGCGCATGCCATCGATTCCGGCCTGCCCACCGTGCATGGTTTTGCCAGTCTGCACGCGCTGCGTTTTGCCAATGGTGGCGACGAGCACGGCGTGCTGCACCCCAACGTCGAAGCCGGCAACAACACAGGCTGGCTGCCCGCGCTCGGCGATACGCTATGGCTGGTGCCCGGCCACTGCGACCCCACAGTCAATCTGCACAACTACCTGATCGGCGTACGCGGCGGGCTCGCGAGCGGAGTGGTGGAGCAGATCATCCGCGTCGATGGCCGTGGCGCCTTGACCTGAGATTCAGGCGCTTTCCGGCCACCAGCCGTCGGCGCGGCGCTCCATGCGCGGGCAGTCAAAAGCGCCCACCACGGGGATGCGCGATCCATCGGCGCGCAGCAGCTTGCTTTGCCATTGCGTGCCTTGGCGCATGGCTACGGCAATGGCAGCCACTTCGGCACCGCAGCGCTGCAGCAGCGCCAGGCCCGAGACCATGGTGGTGCCCGAGCTGACGGCATCGTCCACCACCAGCACGCGCTTGCCTTGCACCAGGCTGAGCTGGTTCGGGTCGATATAAAGCAGCTTGCCCTTGCCCGGCGTGGTGATGGAGCTGACCGGCTCAGACAGCTCCTCGCGGTACCAGTATTTGCGCGAATAGCCCAGCGGCACAAAGCGGCTGTGGCCCAGGCGCTGCGCTACCAGCGGCGCAAAGGCCAGGCCCAGCGTAGGCAAGCCCACCACCACGTCAAACGCGTGCTGCTGCGCGGCATCGGCCATGTGCTGCGCCAATTGCTCCACCACAGCAAGCGCGGCCTGGTTGGCGATGAGCGACGCCACGCAGCGGTCGGGCACCGAGCCATCGGCCGTGGGCATGCCGCGCAAGGGCAGCACCAGATAGCGGCCATCGGGCAGGCGCGCCGGGTAGCTGCGCGCATAAGGCGGCAGCGGCGATTGCGCCAGCGCTTGCTCGCTGACGATGGCTTGCCAGTAATCGGTGGTGGCGTCAAAACCCGGCAGGTTCTGGCCGGAGAGGTCTACGGAGGTCATGCAATCAATCCAGAGGCGCGGCGCGCCCTAAGCGGTGTTAAAGCGGCGTTAACAGGCTCAGGCGCGCAAATAGGCTTCGGCCAGCTTGACCCAATACGAGGCGGTCACCGGCAGCAGGTTGTCGTTGAAGTCGTAGGCTGGGTGGTGCACCATGCAACCGCCCGGGCCCATGCCGTTGCCGACAATGAAATAGTTGCCCGGCACTTCGTTGAGCATGAAGCTGAAGTCATCGCTCGCCTGCAGCGGCTGCAGATCGGGAATCAGCCATTCGTCGCCCAGAAAATCGCGCGCCACGCCCACTGCAAAATCGGTGGCGGCGGCGTCATTGATCACGGGCGGGTAGCGCCAGATGTAGTTCACATCGGCCGTGGCGCGGTGCACAGCGGCTTGCGCTTGTGCGATTTCGGTGATGCGCTCGCGCAGCTGCTGACGCACTTCAGGCGTGCGGGCACGAATGGTCAGGCGCAGCTCGCAGCTCTCGGGAATGACGTTGGGCGCATCGCCAGCGTGGATGGCGCCGATGGTGACAATCGCCATGTCGTTCGGGTCCACCTCGCGTGAGCGGATGGTCTGCAGCGCCAGCACCAGGTGCGAGGCCACCACAATCGGGTCCACCGCCACATGCGGCATGGCGCCGTGGCCGCCCTTGCCGCGCACGGTGATGATGGCCGTGTCCGAGCTCGAATACATCACGCCGGTGCGAAAGCCGAAGTGCCCGGCCGGGTAACCCGGCTCGTTGTGGAAGGCGTAAATCGCATCGCAAGGGAAGCGCTCAAACAAGCCCTGCTCCACCATCTTCTTGGCGCCGCCATGGCCTTCTTCCGCCGGCTGAAAAATCAGGTTCAGCGTGCCTTGCAAACGGTCTTTGTGCGCGGCCAGCACTTTAGCGGCGGCGAGCAAGGTGGCCGTATGGCCGTCGTGGCCACAAGCGTGCATTTTGCCGTTATGGCGGCTGGCGTAAGGCAGGCCGGTGGCTTCGAGAATCGGCAGCGCATCCATATCGGCGCGCAAACCCAGGCGCTTGCCCGCGCCGCCATTGCCGCAGCGCAGCTGGCCCACCACGCCGGTATCTCCCAATCCACGGTGCACCTCGTAACCCCAGGCGGCCAGCTGGGCCGCCACCACATCGCCGGTGCGGTGCTCCTGGTAAGCCAGCTCCGGGTGGGCGTGCAGATCGTGGCGCAGCGCCAGCATTTCCTCGGTGATGGCGGCTACCTCTGGCAGCACGGGCGGGTGGATCTCGGCGTGGATGGGGTTCAGGGGCTGGACCATGGGGGACTGACTCTCCGCTTACTCTTGCTGGATATTGGCGCTCTTGACGATGGCCGCGTAGCTGGCCTTTTCCTTTTTCAGGTAGGCGGCAAAACTCTGGGGCGTACCGGTGCCCGGCGTGGCACCGCCTTCTTTCAGGCGCTGCTGCACCTCAGGCATCTGCAGCACGGCGCTCAGCTCGGTCGCCATGCGCTGCACAATGGGCGCGGGCGTCTTGGCAGGCGCAAACAAGCCCGTCCAGGTATTGATCTCAAAGCCCTTGAGCGCTGGCGTTTCGGCAAAGGCCGGCACATTGGGGATCGATTCATTGCGCTTGGCCGAGGTCACACCCAGCGCGGCCAGCTTGCCTTGGTTGACCAGCGGCGTAGCGCTGGTGGTGACCAGGTAGCCGGTGTCCACCTGGCCGCCCATCACATCGTTGGTGATCTGCGCGCCGCCGCGGTAAGGCACGTGCACCATCTGCGTGCCAGTGCGCTCTTGCACCATTTCCATGGCCAGGTGCAGCACCGTGCCCACGCCAGAGGTGGCGTAGGTGATCTTGCCCGGTTCTTTTTTCGCCAGCTCGATCAGCTCTTGCATGCTCTTGGCCGGCAGGCCGGGGCGGGCCATCAGCACCACCGGGGCCACGCTCACCAGGCCGATCGGGGCCAGGTCTTTTTCGGCGTTGTACTTGACGCTGCTGTTCACCAGCTCGGCCACGCTGATCGGGCCGTCAAAGCCCATCACCAGGGTGTAGCCGTCGGGCTTGGCATGGATGGCCTTGGCCACGCCGAGCACGCCGCCCGCGCCGGCCACGTTGTCCACCACCACCGACTGGCCCAGGCGCTCGCCCAGCTTCTGACCGATCAGACGGGCCTGAAAATCCACGTTGCCACCGGCACTGAAAGGCACGATCAAGGTGATCGGGCGCTGCGGCCAGTCCTTGTCGGCCGCCAATGCGACGGAGGTGGTGGCAAGACCGGCAGCGGCCACAAGGGCAGCGGCCAACAGGGAACGGCGAAGGCTTGGCATGGTGAGTTTTAAAAATGCCAGCCCGGCCACAACCAGCACTGGCGCGGCACCGGGGTGCCAGGGTCATACGCGGCGCAGCCTGCGCGGCCCCAATAATCGGCCAGGCCCTGCTACGCCACAACGTGAAGGCAAAAATTTTGCCACAGCGTCACCCAGGCTACAGCCGCCCGCAGCGATGCCAGATACAGACGTTTGGCTATTGACTTGACCAATGACCCGCCAGGCGATACCCCGTTTCACAAATAACGTCAGCACTCACCACTGCGGCGTATCGCTGCCAGGCGGCACGGCCGGATGCGGCCAGTGCGCATTTGCTCCGCTCAGGTTGGCGCTGTG
Source organism: Comamonas trifloxystrobinivorans (assembly GCF_043359985.1). NCBI lineage: Bacteria > Pseudomonadati > Pseudomonadota > Betaproteobacteria > Burkholderiales > Comamonadaceae > Comamonas > Comamonas trifloxystrobinivorans. The sequence continues at coordinate 225,234 of NZ_JBHZGV010000010.1, read as the reverse complement.
GCGCACAGCGCACAACGAGCCAAAACCGCTGGGCAGAGTCTCCAGATACGGCGCCAAGCGCGCTGCCCGTTCAGCTTCTGTAGCAGTGGTTGGCGTTTGGACCGGCTGCTCGCCCAGTTCTTTGAGCCACTGCGCCACCCGCGCCAACGACACCTGCACATGCCAGCTGCCGCCTTGCGTGGCCTGGCGGTACAGCGCCGCCTGTATGCCAAAGGCCAGCCAAAAACCGGCCGAGTAATCGAGAATCTGCATCGGCAAGGCACGCAAGCCACCGCCCCAGGCCTGGCCCTCGGCCCAGTTGATGCCACTGGCGGTTTGCACCAGCGAATCAAAACCGCGCCGGTCCGCCCAAGGCCCGCTGCGGCCATAGGCCGACAGGCTGGCATAAACAATGCCGGGCCGCAGTTGCGCCGCCGCCTGCGGGCCAAAGCCCAGCGCATCCAGACTGCCCGGGTGGTAGCCCTGCAGCATGACCTGCGCTTGCCCCAGCAACTGCGCAAACTGCGCCTGGCCAGCGGGCGATTTCAAATCCAGCAAAGCCGAGCGCTTGCCCCGGCTGACATCGGCAATCGCCTCGATATTGGGTAAGCCCGGGCCATTCACCATCAACACATCGGCGCCATGCCAGGCGAGCGTGCGCGCGGCCACCGGGCCGGCCAGAATGCGCGTCAGATCGAGCACGCGCAGGCCGCTCAAGGGCTGCGTGCCCTTCTGCGCTGGCCATGCCATTGGCGGCGCAGGCTGTGCTGCATCGAGCTGGCTGATCTGCACCAAGGGCTGCTCCGCTACCGCAGCCGATTGCGGGTGCGCAGCCCATTCCTGCGGCGACCGCGCTGCCGCCACCACCAAACCGCGCTCCGCCGCCTGCGCCTCAAATGCCTGGGCCGAGCGGGCCAGCAAAGCCTGCGCTACCTGCTGCTTGGTGGTGGCACTGCCCACAGGCAGATCCAAGAGCTGCAACACGCCGTCGCGGTGGTGTGCAAAATTGGCATGCACGCGCAGCCAGCCATCAGCGCACTGGTACAAGCCAGAGACTGCCGCCCAGAGATCGGGCTGCACGCCATCGAGCGTGAAATAGCCAGTCGTCTCCGCCAGCGCATGGCCCACATCCACTTGTACTTGCGCTGGCTCGCTACCGCTGCGCAATGCACCCAACTGCGCAGCCGCCACCCCGGCAGCGGCAACTGAAGCCGCCGCTGCCACATCCACCCTGAAGCTCGATGCATAGCCGGTGCCATCGCCCTGCAGCTGCAATGCTTGTGCATCCAGCGCAGGCGCACCAGGCAAGCCGGCCAACTGCCACTGCTCGTGGATGCTGCGGCGTGCGGCGGCATGGCAGATTTCTTGGCTGGTACTGTCGATCGCTGGGTGGGTAGGCATTGGGACTCCGTCGATAACTGGAACGCCATTGCACGCCTGCTGCGCGGCTGCGTCAATCTTGATTGGGCCAATACAGCTGTGCGCCAGCCGCGCCAGGCGCTAGCATGGCGCATGGCCCACCCTGCTGCTGCTTTCTCTGTCGACCACGATTCGCCCTGGCTCACCAGCCAACAAGCGGCCGCCGCCCTGGGCGTGCAACGTGCCAGCCTCTACAGCTATGTCAGCCGTGGCTTGTTGCAAGCACATGCGCGCCCCGGCCAGCGAGGCCGTGTTTACGCGCGCGCCGATGTGCAACGCCTTGCCCGCCAGCGCCAAAGCATACGCAACCCGGCGCGCCTGGCGCAATCCACGCTCGACTGGGGCACACCCGTGCTGAGCTCGGCCATCACCCAGGTGCAAAACGGCCAGCTCTACTACCGCGGCCAGAGCGCCACCGCGCTGGCCCGGCACGTCAGTCTAGAAGCAGTTACCGCTTTGCTGCTGGCGCAAGCCCCGGTTGCAACGGGCATGCGCCGCAAGCAGAGCAATACGCGCCAAGTCAGCCCCGTACGCCAGCCGCGCAGCCCCGCCCAGGCGCTGGCTGCCTGGCACCAGTTGCCCAGTGATGAGGCTGCAGAATTTGCGCTTTCGGATGCGCTGGCGCTGCTGCAGGCCATGGCGCGTGTATTGGTCGGCTTGCCGCGTGCCACTGCTGCCAGCCATAAACTGTCGCCACTGCACGAACAACTGGCCGGTTGGTGGCAGCTTGACGCCAATGCAAGCAGCCTCCTGCGCCAAGCGCTGGTTTTGTGCGCCGACCACGAGCTCAATGCTTCCAGTTTCGCCGCCCGCGTGGTGGCGTCCACCGGCGCCAGCTTGCACGCCAGCATTGGCGCCGGGCTGGCCGCTTTGTCCGGCCCGCTGCACGGCGGCATGACAGCGGTGATCGCTTCGCACTGGGATGAATGGCACCAGCCGCAGCGCAAGCGCAACGCATTGCCCGCTGGCCTGGCCGCCCTGTTGCGCCAAACCAGCGCCGGCCCCAGCCCGGCTTACTGCGCGGGCTTTGGCCATCCGCTCTATCCAGCTGGCGATCCGCGCAGCCTGCATCTGCTGCCGCTCTTGCCTGCAGACCCGGTGCGTGAACGGCTGCTACAAGCCGTTCATGTGCAAACCGGCCAGCACCCGAGCCTGGACTACGCGCTGGTGGCCATCGAGCGCAGCCTGCAGCTGCCGCCAGGCGCAGCCTTTGTGCTGTTTGCGCTGGGCCGCACGGCCGGCTGGATGGCGCATGCGCTGGAGCAGCGCGCCAGCGGCCAGCTCATCAGACCGCGCGCGCATTACCAGGGTTTGCAGCCAGACAGCGACGCGCCCACCATTGCGCCGCCAAGCGGCCGGATCATCCGCTTTTGACGGGGCGGCGGGCGCGGCACCTGCGCGACAAAAGCGCTCGCCCACACTGAGCGCAGCGCTTACCATTCGCTCATCAAAAAATCTCGGAGACCGCCATGAAACGCCGCGTCCTGCTCAGCGCCCTCGCCGCTTCGCCCTTGCTGCTGGCCAGCCCTGCGCTGCTGGCCCAGGCTTTCCCCAGCAAACCGATTGCCTTTGTGGTGCCCTACGCTGCAGGTGGCACCACCGATCTGGTGGCGCGCCTGGTGGGCGAGCACATGGGCAAGAGCCTGGGCCAGCCCGTGGTGATCGAGAACAAGCCGGGTGCCGGCGGCAACATCGGCATGGATGCGGTGGCCAAAGCCAAGGCCGACGGCTACACCATCGGCTTTGGCGCCATCTCTACCAACGCGCTCAATCCGCACATCTACAAAAGCATGGCCTTTGACCCGCGCAAGGATTTCAGCGCCATCGGCATGCTGGGCTATTCAACGATTGTTTTCGAGGTGCGCAAGGACTTCCCGGCCAACACGGTGAAAGAGTTCATCGACTACGCCAAGAAAAATCCCGGCCTGCAATACGGCACGGCCGGCGCTGGCACCAGCATGCACCTGGCCGGCACCATGTTTGGCCAACTGGCCGGCGTGGAGCTGACGCACGTGGCCTACAAGGGCAGCGTGCCCGGCATTACCGACATGCTGGGCGGCCACCTGCCCGCCATGTTTGACAACCTGCCCGCTTCGCTGCCGCACATCCAGGCTGGCAAGCTCAAGGCGCTGGCCGTGGCGGGCAAGGAGCGCAACCCATCGCTGCCCAACGTGCCGACCATGGCGGAAGCCGGTCTGGCAGGCTATGCCGTCGACCCCTGGTTTGGCGTGTACGGACCGGCCCAGCTCGACAAAGCCGTGGTCGCCAAGCTCAACACCGCCTTGACGCAGGCACTGGCCGACCCGGTGATTGTTGAGAAGCTGCAGGCGGCCGGTTTCACGCCCAAGGGCTCCAGCGCCGAAGCCCTGGAGCAGCTCACCCAGGCCGAGTACCAGCGCCTGGGCGAGGTGGCGCGCAAAGCGCAGATGCGGGCGGATTGAGCGCCAGCCGCTATTTCGCCGCCCGCTGCGTTGGCGCTTGCGAAGGCCCATCCGCGCCATGGACCGTGTCTTCGTCATGCACCGGCCGGTAGCCAGGGCCAAACGAAACATCGCCCAGGCGCCAGCCGGCGCGGCAGGTGACGGCGCCCCAGAATCTGCGCGTGCTGTACCACTGCATGCTGATCACGCCGCGCTCGTTGTCGGCATCGACCTCCGGGTCGCCCACACCGGTGGGGCGCAGAGGCTCGTTGTGGTAGAGCGCCGTGCCAAACAGCTGGTCCCACCAGGGCAGTACCTGGCCAAAATTGCATTGGTGGCGCATGGGGCGGCTGGCATCGCGCAGCATGTGGTGGTTGCGGTGAAAACGCGGCCCGATCAGCAGCCGCTCGCCCACTTTGCCCACCCAGCCCAGGCGCAGCGCCACATTGGCATGCGAGAAGTTTTGCACCAGCTCACTCACCAGGCCCAGCAAGGCGAATTCCGACGGGTCCACCCCCAGCACCAGGCCCACGCTCGCCAGCAGCACCGATTGCAGCATGCCATCGACATAGTTGCTGCGGTCATTGCTCCAGCAGCTCATCTGGCGCTGGCTGTGGTGCATGCTGTGCATGGCCCACCACCACGGAATGGCGTGCTGGGCGCGGTGTATCCAGTAGTACACGCAGTCGTAGACCATGTAGTACAGCGCAAAGGCCACATAGGGGTGCTCGGCGAACCAGGGAAACCAGGCCTTGAGGCCGCTGGGCTCTGGCGTGGCGGGGCCGCCGCCTAGCAGGTGCGCGAAAGGCATCAGCACAACAAAGCTGAACAGCGGGAACAGGCCCAACAGCATCAGCAGCGTGAAATTGCGGTCCACCGTGGTGTGGCGCCGGTCGCTCCAGCGTTCTGCCGGGATCAGGCTCTCCAGCGGCCGCATGACGCCGGCAATCAGCACCAGCTGCAGCAGCGCAATCAGTGCGGCCTGCGCAATCTCGCGCGGATCGCCCACTGCCTGCGCTAGGCCTAGAGCATTTACTGCGGGCACGACGAGATGGGTGCTGATGCCATCGACGGCGCGCTGCCAGTGCTGAACCCAAAAAACGAAAAAAGAATCCATTCCCACCGCCAACTGCAAAACGCAAGAAGCTCGCTTTACACGAGCGTCCGGCTCCCCGGTTCAATTCCGCCACAACTGCGTGCGGCTGGTGGGAGGTATTGTGCTGCTGGCATGTGGGGATTTTGTGGAGACTGCGTTCAGGCTTTTTTCAGGCCTGCGCAAAGCGCAAGGTAAAGCGCGCCCCGCCCCGCTCTGAGCTTCCGGCCTGCACTTGCCCGCCTTGGGCCTCGGTCAGCACACGCACAATGGACAAGCCCAGCCCTGAGCCTTCGCGCCGGCGCCGCCCAGGCGCCTGGGCGAAACGCTGAAACGGGTGCGCGCGCAGCTCCTGCGGCAAGCCCGGCCCGGCATCGTCCACCTGCAATTGCACCCAGGGCCCTTCGTCCTGCTCGTCCTCGTCCGCCTGTGCTGCGACACAGGCAATGCTCAGCCCCAGCCAATGGCCTTCACGGGCATGGCGAATCGCATTGCTCACCAGGTTGAAGACGATTTGCCGCATGCGGTCCGGGTCGGCCCGGATATCGCTGGCTTGCTCGTCTTCCGGCTGCGACAGCTGCGCCTGCATGCCGGCGGCCTGCAGCTGTGGCTGCAGTTGCTCCAACACCTCGGCCACCAAGGCAGCCAGATTCAACCTCTGCTTTTGCAGCGAGATTTTTCCCGCATCGGCGATCGACAAGGTGTGCAGATCGTCCACCAGCCGCCCCAAGTGCTCGGTTTGCGTGAGCAAGGCCTGGAACTCTTGCGCGCTCGGCTCGATCACCTCGTCACAAATCGCGTGCAAATGCGCTTTGAGCACCGACAAGGGCGTGCGCAGCTCGTGCGAGATCGAGGCAGCGGTGGCCAGGCGCTCCGATTCCAGCTCCTGCAGCGAATCGACCATTTTGTTGAAAGTCAGCACCACATCGGCCATCTCGCCCGTCGATCCCTCTACCACGGCCCGGGCACCGAAATCGCCGCGCTCAACCCGCTGCGCGACCTCGACAATCGAGGCCAGTGGCCGCGTGACGTAGCGCGATACCCAAAACCCCACTGCCAGGCCAAACGGCAAGCATACGGACAAGCCCACCAGCAGGGACACCTGGTCACTGAACAGCAAGCCGCCCGGCCAGTACTGGGTATAGATCTGGATCACCCGCTGCGGGTCGCTCACCATGTCGTCGCTGGTGAGTTCTTCAAACTCGGCACGCACCGACTCTGGCAAGGCCTGGTAGAAATAATGGTCTTGTGCTTTGGAGATGCCCCAGGCGCTGAGCGAGAGCAGCGCCATCGTGCTCAGGACCGTGCCGGCAATCCACAGCCCAAAGCGCACCCAGATGCGGTTCAGTCCTCGGGCCATAGCCGGTAACCGATGCCGCGCACGGTCTCAATCAATTGTTCCTGGCCGGCCAGCTGCAGCTTGCGCCGCAATTTGGAGAGATGGGAGTCGATCACGCGCTCAAGCGCATCGCTCTCGGGCAGGCAGTGCTCAATCAGGTGCGCCCGCGAAAAACAACGCTTGGGCTGGGCCGCGAGCAGCGCGAGCAGCCGAAACTCGGTCAGCGTCAGCGACAAGGGCTTGCTGCGGCCGGCCTCGTCATAGACCAGGGCGCTGTGCTCCTCGGCATTGATCTCCAGCGCACCCACCCGGATCGGTGCCGCCTGGGGCTCGGCTTTTGCCTGGCTGCGGCGCAAGACCGCCCGCACCCGGGCCACCACTTCCGCCGGATTGAAGGGCTTGACGACATAGTCGTCCGCCCCCAGGCGCAATGCCACCAGTTTGTCTACGTCGTCGGCCAAGGCAGTGACCATGATCACCGGCGTTTGCCCCTGGTCCCGGATGCTGCGCAGCACGTCGATGCCGTCCATCGTTGGCAAGTGGATATCGAGCAACACCAGGTCGGGCCTCAGGCTGCGAAAAGTCTGCAGGGCTTCGGCACCATCTTCGGCCAGCTGGGCTCGCAGGCCGTCTCGCTCCAGATAGGCTCGCAAGATGGTGGCAATGCCGGGCTCATCCTCAACGACCAGGACCAAAGGTGCAGCAATAGGGGCTTGATTAGGTTTCATCACAAGGCAGTGCCGGGCGCGGGAAACGCCTGGGTGGCACAAATTTCTGGGGCCATTATGGCGTTGAGTCGGTTTTTTGGGGGCACTGTCGCGCCTCCATGTTTTCTCCATCAATAGTGCACCTTTGCGCAAGCTTGCTGGGCCCCAATGGCAGCAGTTGTGTTGGCGAAGATCAAAGCCATGGCCTGGCGCCTTGGCTGATCAGCACCGCCGTCCGACTGCCATATTTGCCCATTCTGACCCTGCACCCGAGTGAGAACCCCTGCCCTTTGCACCCTGTCCAGCCTTGCACTGCTCATGCTTGGCGGCTGCACCGCGCCGCCCCAGGCGGTGCTGGACCGCTCTACGCCTGCGAGCTGGCAGCAAGCCACAGACACCGGCGCTCAGGGCGCGCCCGGCGCCACACGACTGCGCGCCAGCGACCTGGCCACCTGGTGGCGCAGCTGGAACGAGCCCCAGCTCAACGCCTTGGTAGAGCAAGCCCTGGCGCAGAACCTGAGCCTGGCCCAAGCCCGCGGCCGCCTGCGCCAGCAGCGCCTGCTGCAAGGCGTGGCCGATGCAGCCTACCGGCCTGAGCTCAATGGCAATATCCGCACCTTGCAAGATGTTGCAGCCATCGACTCCTACTTTCATGCCAGCATCGACATGGTCTGGGATCTGGGCCTGTTTGGGGCCCGCGAATCCCATACCCAGGCTGCGCGGGCCGAGCTGCTGAGCGCCCAGGCCCAGCTGGAGGCCGCACAGGTGGCGCTGGTAGCCGATGTCGTACACCGCTGGCTGGACATCCGCATGGCGCAAGCCCAGCGTCAATTGCTCGGCGAGCGCGTCGCCCTCGACGAGCGCACGCTGCATTGGGCGCAAGTGCGGCTGGCCCAACGCCTGGATGGCTCCGAGGCCGTCTACCAGGCACAGTTGCAGCTGACCCAAAGCCAAAAACAAGACAGCGCCTTGCAAGAGAGCCAGGCGCGCGCGGCCCATGCCCTGGCCTTGCTGCTGGGGCAAGCGCGCCCAGACCCGGCCTGGCTGGCCCGCAGCGCCGATGCGCGCCTGCCTGCGCCCCCGCCTTTGCAGCTGGAGATGCTGCCGGCCGACTTGCTGCGCACCCGCCCCGATATCCAGGCGGCCGAAGCCGGCGTCTTGCGCGCAGCTGCGGCGCTGGGCCTGTCGCGTGCGGCCTTGAAGCCGCGCTTCGCGTTGGGCGGCTCCCTGCTTTTTTCGTACAACCTCACGCAAAACCACCGCACCACCTCGGACCACATTCCCGTGCTGGGCCCGGTGATCGACATTCCGCTGTTTGACTGGAGCCGCCGCCGCTCGCAAGCCGCCGGCGACGAGGCCGCCCTGGATGTCGCCGTGCTGGGTTACCGCCAAAGCGTGCTGGAGAGCATTTCCGAAGTGGAAGCCGCCCTGGCCGCACTGCAAGCGCAACAAGCCCGCATGACTGGCCTGGCTCAAACTGCCCGGCAAATTGCGGCCCGCGATGCGCTGCAGCAGCGGCGTGAGCAACTGGGCCTGGCCGGCGCTTACCAGCGGGCCAACGAGCAACGCGCTCTGCTGCAAAACCGGTCCGAACAAGTCGTGGCCCAGGCCAGCCAGGCGCTGGCCTATGTCAGCTTGTACAAAGCCTTGGGCGGTGCGCCTTTGCCCGAGGCAGCCGCGACCGCGCCCGAGGCAAAGCCATGATCGCCCTGGCCCGTAAAACCCTGGTCCATGAGTGGCGGCGCTTTGTGCCGTCGATCTTTGCCGTCGGCTTTGCCGGCGTGCTGCTGGTCATGCAAGCCGCCTTGGTGCTGGGCATCTTCAGCAGTGCCGCCATTTACGTCAACGCCAGCTCGGCCGATCTGTGGGTCGGCTACCCCGGCACCCAAAGCGTCAACTTTGGCCGCAACATCAGCGCCGATGTGGAGATGCGCTTGCGCATGGACCCTGACATCAGCACCGTGGAGCCCTATGTCTGGGTAGACGGCGACTGGCGTGCCGCCACCGGCAGCGCCCAGGCGGCGGGCGGTGTGTCGATCTACCTCTCGGGCATTGCCAGCGGCCCGTCGGCCATGATGTTTGACCAGGTGCTGCGGCCTTGGCAACGGGCGCTGCTGCGCGAGCCCGGGGCGGTCATTGTCGACCGCGCCGATCTGGGCACCTTGGCCAGCCAAGAAGGCGGCCGCGCCTGGATCAACAACCACCCGGTGCGGGTCGTGGCCGCGGTGGACGGCCTGCGCGGGCTGGGCGCGGTCAACGTGATCAGCTCGCTTGAAAGTGCGCGCGAGATAGCCGGCCAAAGCGCCGCCCAGGGCAGCACCTACCTGGTAGCGCGCTTGCGCCCGGGCAGCCAGGCCCGGGCCGTGGAGCAGCGCTTGAACCAGTCCGGCCAGAACTTTGGCCCGCACGAGGCCTGGAGCGCCAACACCTTTGCCCACCGCTCACAGCGCTACTGGATGTTCGACACCGGCGCCGGCGCCGGCGTGCTCTTCATGGCCATCGTCGTCAGCCTGGTAGGCGCCGTGGTCACCAGCCAATCGCTCAAGACCGTGGTCACCGGATCAGCCCGCGAATACGCCGTGCTCAATGCGCTGGGCGTCAGCCGCTCGGCCCTGGGCCGCGTGGTGGTGGAGCAGGCCTGCTGGATCGGCGGGCTGGGCCTGCTGCTGGCGGCATTGGCCAGCCTCGCCCTGCTGTCTTTGGCCCAGGTCTACCGCGTACCGGTGGCGCTCAGTGGCCAAGCGCTGCTGGCATGCGCCGTGCTGATCGGCTTGCTGGCCTTGCTCTCGGGCCTGGGCGCCATGCGCGGCCTGCTGCGCGCCGACCCCGCCACCTTGCTGCGTTGATGGAATGACGAGCATGATCCAGACACGCAACCCCTCCCCCACCAGCAGTGCGAGCCCGGCGCCCGCTTCGGCCCAGGCCAGCCTGCAGGCCGTCGATTTGAAAAAATCCTACCTCTCGGGCGTGGTGCGGGTGCATGTGCTGCAGGGCCTGAACGTATCGCTCTACCCGCACGAGCTGTCGCTGATCTCCGGGCCTTCGGGCTGCGGAAAAAGCACCTTGTTGTCGCTGCTCTCGGGGCTGCTCTCGCCCGACGGCGGCAAAGCCTATGCCCTGGGCCAGGACCTCGCCCACATGAGCGAGCGCGAGTTGGAGCGCTTTCGCCTGCGCAACACCGGCTTTGTCTTCCAGGGCTTCAACCTCTTCCCCGCGCTCACCGCGCTGGAGCAAGTGCAGCTGCCGCTGGGCTATATGGGCTTGCGCGCGGCCGAAGCCAGGCGCCGTGCGCAAGATGCGCTCGACGAGGTCGGCCTGTCGCACCGCACGCGCATGCGGCCGGCCGAACTCTCCGGTGGCGAGAAGCAACGCGTGGCCATAGCCCGGGCCATGGCCAAAGAGCCTCAATTGCTGTTTGCCGACGAGCCTACCAGCGCACTCGACGCCGAAAGTGGCCAGCGCGTGATCGACATCTTGCACCGCGCCGCCCGTGCACGCGGCACCACGGTGCTGTGCGTCAGCCACGATCCGCGCCTGATACGCCACGCCGACCGCGTGCTGGGCATGGAAGACGGCAGCATCCGAAGCGACTGGCGCCAAGCCGCCGCCTTGGACGACCCAGAAAGCACCCCATGACACACTCTCCGCGCCTTGTGCGCCCTTTGATCACCACGCTGGCATTTGCCGCACTGGCAGCGCCCCTGCTGGGCGGCTGCTCGCCCTCGGCCAGTGAACTGCCAACAGCCACCGCCCGGGCCGCCGGGCCGCCTGGGGCAGCGGGCTCCGTGGCAGTGGCCCGCGGCAAAATCGATGTCGAAGGCGGGCTGCTGGAGCTGGCGCCAGCCATCGAAGGCACGGTGCAACAGCTGCCGCTCAAAGAAGGCCAGCGGGTACAGGCGGGCCAGTTGCTGCTGCGTATGGCCGACGATGCTTCGCGCGCCGATCTGGGCGTAGCCGAATCCGAATGGCGCCTGGCCCAAACGCGCGAAAAAGCCAAATCTGCCCGCCTCCCGCCACTGGCAGCTGCGCTCAAACGCTGGCAAACCGCCGCCCGCGAAGGCGCAGCCGATGCAAACCATGTGAGCGAAGCCGCCCAGCAGTTGCGCGATGCGCAATCGGAACGCGATATAGCGGCCGCCGAAGTGAAGGTGGCGCAGGCCAAAGTGGAGCAGCTGCGCAGGCAGCAAAAGCGCTTCCAGCTGCAGGCGCCCGAGGCGGCCACCGTCGTGCACATCAAGGCACATGTGGGCGGCCAGGCCGGGCCGCAGCAAACAGCTGTTTCGCTGCTGCCGCAGCGGCCACTGATCGTGCGCGCCGAACTCAACGAGAGCTTTGCCAACGCGGTGCGCGAAGGCATGCGCGCATCGGTCGTCTTTGATGGCGAAGCTGGCAGCAGCAGCGCCGCCCTGCCCGCGGCCAAGGTGCTGCGCATCAGCCCAATGTTTGGCGCAGCGCGCTTGCAAGATGACACGCAGCGCGGGCCGATCCGCGTCATTGAATGCGTGCTGGAGTTCGATAACCCGCCCATTCATGCACGTGTGGGGCAAAACGTAAGGGTGAGCTTCCATGAATAAACGAATCATTGATCTGCGGCCCGTCACCATGGGCTGGACGGTGCAATCCGACTTTGACGGCACCATCAGTTTGCTCGACGTCACCGACACACTGCTCACCCGCTTTGGCCAGCCTGGCTGGCAGGAGCTGGAAGACCAATGGGAGCGCGGCGAAATCGGCTCGCGTGAATGCATGAAGGGCCAGGTGGCGCTGCTCGACATGAGTGAAGACGAGCTGCGCGCGCACTTGGACACCATCGAGATCGATCCTTCATTCGCAGGCTTTGTGGACATGGCGCACATCCACGGCATCAAGGTGCAGGTGGTGAGCGATGGCATCGACTACGCCATCCGCCATGTGCTCGCCCGCCACGGTCTGGGGCACCTTGAAGTGATCGCCAATCGCCTCGTGCAGACGGGCGAGCGCAGTTGGCATCTTGAATCGCCGTGGGCGAGTGCACGCTGCCACCGCGCCAGTGGCAATTGCAAATGTGAGCGTCTGGCCGAGCAGCAAGGCATGCATGGCCGCGTGCTTTATGTGGGCGACAGCACCTCGGACTTCTGCGTTTCGCACAAGGCCGATTTTGTGCTTGCCAAGTACAAGCTCATCGCACATTGCGAGGCGCATGGCATCTCGCACGCACCGTTCGAAACCTTTGCGCAAGCGACCATGCTGCTGGAGAAGGTCGTGCTTGGAATGGAGGTGCTCGCATGAACGTCGCTGATGGATTCGCCGCCGTTCAGAGCAGCGAGCAGGCCAATGCCGTGAACGCGGAGGCGCTGCAGACGCTGTGCCTCACCGAGAATGAGTTTGTGATGCCCGGCTTCGGTCCGGCTGCCCGCACCGGTGTGTTGCTGGTGCATGGCCTGACCGGTACGCCCGCAGAGATGCGCGTGTTGGGCAAAGGGCTCAATCGCCAAGGCTTCACGGTCTATGCGGTGCAGTTGGCCGGGCACTGCGGGACCATGGAAGACTTGGTGAAGACACGTTGGCAGGACTGGTTGGCGAGTGTTGAATCCGGGCTTGAGCGGTTCTCGCAAGTGGTCGATCAGGTGGTGGTCGGTGGCTTGTCGATGGGCGCTCTGCTGTCGCTCGCCATTGCCGAGCGGCAGCCCGCCAAGGTAGCGGGCGTGTGCGCACTCTCTACCACGTTTCGCTATGACGGCTGGAGCATTCCCAGCTACACCAAGCTCGCATTTCTGCTGCCGCTGTTTCGTCGCCTCGGCATTGGCCGCAGGAGCGTTTTCATGGAAGCGCCGCCCTACGGTATCAAGGACGAAGCCTTGCGTGCGCGCATCGTCGAGCAAATGCACAGCGGCAACAGCGCAGCAGCGGGTCTGCCGGGCAACCCATGGTGGTCTGTCATCGAGTTGCGACGTTTGTCGGCCCATGTGCAGTCGCATCTCAAGGATTTGCGTGCGCCGTGCCTCGTGATTCATGCCACCGAAGACGATATTTCCAACGTCTCCAATGCACACGATATTCAGCGTGGCGCGGTCAATGCCAAGGTAGAGTTGGTGCTGCTCGACAACTGCTATCACATGATCACCATCGACCGCGAACGCCGCACGGTAATTGCGCGGATCAACGATTTTCTGAATCGTCTCTCGCAGGCCAACCGGCAAGAGGCCGCACAGCATGGGCAGTGAACTGACGCCGCTGGTCATCACGCTGTGGGTGCTCAATGTATTGGTGGATAGCGGCGGTCAGTTGGCGTTCAAGGCTGCTGCCAGTCAGCCGCCATTGGCGCTGGATGGCTTGGCCCGCTGGCGCTTCATGGCGAGCAAGCCGTGGTTATGGATCGGCATTGGCTGCTATGTGGCCGAGTTTGTTTTCTGGCTGGCATTTCTTTCACTCGTGCCGCTGTCTGATGGTGTGCTGCTGGGCTCCATCAACATTGTGGCCATCATGATTGCCGGGCGCATTCTGTTCAAGGAACGGCTCGCGCCGCTGCGCGTGGCGGGCATTGTGCTGGTGTCGATTGGTGTGGCCATTGTGGGGTTGGCGGGATGAAACGGTTTTATTTCATCGGCTTTCTGGTGCTGATGGCGTTCGACACGCTGGCGCAGCTAAGCTTCAAGCAAGCAGGCAATGCAGCGCTGCCACTGGAGATGTCACCCGCGTGGTTGATGCGCGTGTTCGGGGAGCCGTGGATCTACGGCGCATTCGTTGGCTACATTGGCGCGTTCTTCACATGGATGAGTCTGCTCAAGCGCGCGCCCATCGGGCCCGCGTTTGCGGCGTCTCATCTGGAGATCATCTCGGTGCTGGCGCTCTCGCATTACCTGTTCAATGAAGAGATTGGTTGGTCGCAGATCGTGGGGTGTTTGTTCATCATCGCGGGCATCATCTGCCTGGCGTTGAGCGAGACCGAAGATCCGGACGATGGACACCAAAGCGGCACGGCAAGCGCCGCACGCATCGTAGACAATGCGTGAATGCCAGCCACGCGAGTCACCGTTCCTCCCACTGCCGGATTGCCCCTGCGCTTGGGCGACCTGATGCCTTGGGGCGATGCCAACTTCGACGACGCGTTGGCCGCGTGGCTCAATGTGCCCGAGGTGCAGTTGGAATGCTCGGGCACATCGGCCCTGATGGTGGCGCTGCGCACGCTCCAGAAGATCGCGCCCGGACGCAATGAAGTCATCATGCCGGCCTACACCTGTCCGTTGGTGGCAATGGCGATCTCGCAGTGCGGATTGCAGGCACGCTTGTGCGACCTGAGCCGTGACGCGCTCGACTTGGATGAGGAAATGCTGCGCGCGCTGTGCAGCGAAAAAACGCTGGCCATCGTCCCCACGCATCTGGGCGGGCGTGTGGCCGATGTGCGCGTTGCCAAGCATTTTGCGCGCATGGTGGGTGCCTATGTGATTGAAGATGCAGCACAAGCCTTGGGCGCGCGCGTGAATGGTGAAAGCGTGGGGCTGCAAGGTGACATTGGCCTCTTCAGTCTGGCGGTCGGCAAGGGACTCACCACCTATGAAGGCGGCGTGCTCATCGCGCGCGATCCGGAGCTGTTCGGTCGTTTGCAAGACACGCATGACAGAACCATCGGCTCCAGCCTGGGTTGGGAGCTGCTGCGCAGCGCCGAACTGCTGGGCTATGCCGCCGTCTATCGCCCGTCAACGTTGGACTGGGCGTATGGCGCGCCATTGCGCAAGAGTTTGGCAGAAGACGACTGGATTGCCGCAGCGTGCGACGACTTTGATGCGTTCATCCCGCAGCACACGCTGGGCCGCTGGCGCAGCCGTGTGGGCGTGCGTGGATTGAAGCGCTTGAGCGCGCATTTGCAATCTGCACAGGTGCGTGCCGAGCAACGAATCGCACGGCTGGCGTCCATTCCCGGAGTCGAAGTGGTGCGTGATATGGCGCCTGGTGCGCAAGGTACCTGGCCGGTGATGCTGCTGCGCATGCCAAATCGTGCATCACGCGATGCGTTGATGCGTGCGCACTGGGCTTCGGGCTGGGGGCTGTCGCTGCCATTCGTGAATATCGTCTCGGACTACGTGCGCTACGCGCCATTGCTTGGCAGCGGCGTGCAGGGCAGCGTGATGGTGGCGCGCGATTGGGCGCAGCGCCTGGTCTCGGTGAGCAACAGCGAATGGCTCACAGATGCGCTGTTTGATCAACTCTGTGCGCATATCGCGGAGACAGTCTCTCGCGCGCCTTGAGCGTTTCACGGCGCGGGCCAATGTAGTCACGCGTAAGCGGAACGGACTCCTGCTTGCGGGCCAATTGAATCTGGAAGATCGCAATGTCCTGATAGCGGAAGGCGGTCTCCGACATCGATAGATAGAACTCCCACATCTTGCAAAAGCGCTCGTCATAAAGCGCCTTGGCCTCATCGCGCCGCGCCAGAAAGCGCTCACGCCACAGTCGCAGTGTGCGTGCGTAGTGCAGGCGCAGTACTTCGATGTCGGTCATGATCAAGCCAGACCGTTCAATCGCCGCAGTGAACTCCGACATCGCCGGAATATGCCCGCCGGGAAAGATGTAGCGCTCGATCCAGGGATTGTTGAAGTCCGGGGTTTCGAGATTGCCAATGAAGTGCAGCAGCATCACGCCGTCATCGCTGAGCAAGTGGTGGCATTGCTTGAAGAAGGCGTCGTGATAACGCGTTCCCACATGCTCGAACATGCCCACGGAGACGATGCGCTCAAACGGGCCTTGGGTGTCGCGGTAGTCTTCGAGCTTGTATTCCAGACGTTCAGGCACCCCGGTTTCGGCGGCCCGCTGGGTGGCCACTTCCAACTGCTCCTTGGACAGGGTCACGCCTTTCACGTGGCCCGCCTGAGCGACTTCCGCCAGATAGCGTGCCATACCGCCCCAGCCGCAGCCAATGTCGAGCACGCGGTGCCCCGGCTCCACCAGTAGTTTGGCTGCGATGTGGCGCTTCTTGGCGAGTTGCGCCGTCTCGAGGTCCTCGTCGCCTTGCTCGAAATACGCGCAGGAGTATTGGCGATCATCGTCCAGAAACAGCGCATACAGGCGGTCATCCAGATCGTAGTGATGCGCGACATTGGCCCGTGATTTGCTGCGCATATTGTTCTGTAGAACGGGCCGCAGCTTCATACGCCATGCATCGAGAATCTGTACCGCCTTGCTGTCAGGGACCTGCTTGGCGTGACGCAGCACCAACTCCAGCACGTCGTAGACGGAGCCTTGGTCTACCACCAGACGCTCTTGCATGAACATCTCGCCGAAGTTCAGATCCGGGTCACGCAGCAGGTGGAAGACGGCACGTCGGTCGGTGAACCGGATGCGCGCCTGAGGCTGGCCGCCATCACCAAACGACAGCATCTTGCCCCATGGAAGCACCACGTCAAGCTGCCCCGTTTTCACCAGTGGCGCGAAGGCACGTTGCAGCATTTTGGTGACCAAGGGATCGAACATATGAAGACTCTCTGTGTAAATTCAGTGGGGCGATAGCAGCGGCGCCCTGTGACAGCGCTCCAGGCGCGCCAGCAGGCGTTCGTTGAAATCGTTTTGACCGGCTTGAGCCACTGCAAGGGCAGCCGCATCGATCTGTATGTCTTGCCCATCGCCAGCGCTCAGCAGGCGCTTCCACCACGTGGCATAGCGCCAGGATGAAATGTCGCCGGTGATGTCGCTGCCTGCCATCTGCCCCGTCAAGACCTGGATGATCTGCGCAGCCTGCTCTTCACGCATCTGCCCTTGGTCCCAATTGGTTTGCACCACATCGGTCGCGAACACATCCTTGTCAATGCTGAGATACGTGGGCTGCGGCGCTCCGCTCAATGTGCGCGACAGCGCTTGCGTGAGCGCTTCAAGGTCGTCAAAGCTGCGCAACGCCTGGCCCAAACCTTTGCGCGCAGCCCAACTGGTATCAACGCCACAACTCCAGTACGTGAGCTTGCCCGCGCGCAGCGGTGCAAGCTGGTTTTCCCACGCGTGAGCGGCGCCAATGTCTTGAGATGTGATACCCGCCACATGCACATGCGATACGGCCGGGTGCATCGCCACACGCTTCACCCACGAGCCGCAGTGCACGCCCCAGGGGAACAGCATGTTGTCGGGATGGTTGTCGAGCACCACTACGCGCAGCGGTCTGGCTGCGCTGAAACCTTGTTGCGCAATGCAGCGCTCGATCAGCAGCCAGCTCAGGTGATGGAAATCCCCGCTGCCCATGAACGCCGTGCCGTAGTCCTGGGGCAGCTGCTTTTCAACCGAAGCGCGAAATGCGGCATAGCGCTTGAGCGTGCAGCCAAAACGGATCGCTTCCTGCCAATCCTGCAACGGCAGCCGCACCTCGCCAGCGAGCACGCCAACCGAATTGTCGACATCCAGAATGAGCGGCTTCATGTCGCTTGCTCCTCGCGCCACTGGCGGTCACTCTCAAAGTGGCCGGCAAACTTGCGGCCCAGTGCCCGCAGCAGCGAATTGCGGATGAACACCGCATGCTGCGTGAACGTGAATTTTGCGCCGAGCTGGGCCTTCACGTCCGGGTCTGTCCAACCGGCAATGTAATGCGTGAGGCCGCGCTCGATGGCGTACTCTAGATTCACCATCCAGCTCACAAAATACAGGTTGGCCTCGCGTGCGCGCGGGTAGGACAGGCCGATGTACTTGTCGATCAGCCTGCCATCGTGCTCGAAGCAGAGATTCCAACCGAGCAGTGCGTGGTCTTCTGCGCTTCGGTATTCAAAGACGATGCCGTTGTTGGATGCATCGCGCAATACAGCGGCAAAGAACGCGCGCGTGAGTTTGTCGAAGTGAATTTCGCTTTGCGCATACACCGCATCGAACAGCGCGTAATACCCATCCACGCGTTCATCGCTGGCGAAAGCTTCGCCGGTTGGAATCCGCGTCACCTGCAAATCGGCGCGGCTCTTGAGCTTGCGCTTCAGGTTCTGGCGGCGGCTTTTGGACAGGCGTGAAAGGTACTCGTCGATGCTGCTGAAATCAACTGGCACATAGGCCAGTGCTTGACCTTCCACGAGGATGAAGCCCGCCTTGGCCAACTGCTGCATCAACTCGGCGGAATACGCGTTGTCTTCATCGCTGAGCAATGGCGAGGCTTGCGGTAGATCCTTCACGATGGTGAGCATGCGCACGCCAGACTTCGCACGCCATTGCGCTGCCAGCGTGGACGCATCGATGCCCAGCGGCAGGGGCGCGTATTCGGTCAACGTGGTGCCCACAAAGTCGGTCCTGAGCTTGAGATGCGACGCCAACCAGCCACCGCCCGGCAGCTTCTGCAGTTTGGCTTTGAGTTCGGCATCCGCCGTGGTCAGCAGATCAAACGGCGCGGTGAATGCAGGTGCCGGCCCATCGGCAAGCACGGCAAAGCCCTCGGGCGGATGCGCGGCAAATTGCCCGATCAGCGCCGAAGGCTCCAACTGGTTACGGTAGAGCGTGGAATTCAACTCGATTCTTGGCATTTAACGCCCTCGCCCCCTTGGGGGTGAGGGCGCAAGTCCTCAGTGCTTACTTTTTAGCTTTGGTGAGCAACTGGTCGAGCAACACCATCGCCTCATCAATCTCAGCACGCGTAATCATCAGAGAAGGCGCAAACGTGATCACGTTCTTGTAGTAGCCACCCACGTCCAGCACCAGGCCGCGCTTCTGGCCTTGGTATTCCAGGCCGCCTTCCAGACCGATATCGACCATCTTGTCGAGCAGCGCCTTGTTGGGTGTGAAGCCGTCTTCGGTGCAGATTTCGGCGCGCAGCGCGAGGCCGAGGCCGTCCACATCGCCGATTTCCTTGTGGCGCTTTTGCAGCTCCTTCAGGCCTTCGAGGAAGTAGGCACCCGATTCGCGCACCTGCTTGCCAAAGTCCACTTCGTGCGTCATCTTCATCACTTCCAGCCCCAGCGCTGTGCCCAATGGATTGGAGGCGAAGGTGGAGTGTGTCGATCCAGGAGGGAACACGGTGGGGTTGATGAGTTCTTCACGCGCCCACAGGCCGGAGAGCGCATTCAGGCCATTGGTCAGTGCCTTGGCAAACACCAGCACATCCGGCGTGATGCCAAAGTTTTCTACCGACCACAACGTGCCGGTGCGCCAGAAACCCATCTGAATTTCATCGACCACCATCAGCACGCCGTGATCGTCGAGCACCTTCTTCAAGCCTTTGAAGAAGTTCGCCGGAGGCACCACGTAGCCGCCCGTGCCCTGAATCGGCTCCACATAGAAGGCCGCGTATTCGCACTGGTTGGTCTTGGGGTCCCACACCGCGTGGTATTCGTTCTCGAACTTGCGCGCAAAGTCGCGCACGATCTGCTCGGAATACTCTTCAGCCGTCATGCCCTTGGGCCGACGGAACGGGTAAGGGAACGGAATGAACTGCGCGCGCTCGCCAAAGTGGCCGTAGCGGCGGCGATAACGGTAGCTCGACGTGATCGACGAAGCACCCAGCGTACGGCCGTGATAACCGCCTTCAAAGGCGAACATCAGGCTCTTGCCATTGCTCGCGTTGCGCACGACCTTGAGCGAATCCTCAATCGCCTGCGCGCCACCCACGTTGAAGTGCACGCGGCCTTGCTTGCCCCATTTCTTCTCGGCGTCCTGCGCGATGAACTTGGCCAACTCGATCTTGGTGGGGTGCAGATACTGGCTGGCCACCTGCGGCAACTCCTTGAGTTGCTCGATCATCTTCTCTTCAAGACGCTTGTTCTTGTAGCCAAAGTTGACCGCCGAGTACCACATCTGCAAATCGAGATACGGCGTGCCAGCATCGTCAACCATGTAGCTGCCATCGCAGCCGGTGAAGATCTTGGGGGGATTGACGTAGTGGACGGTGTCGCCAAACGAACAGTATTTGGCTTCATCGGCCAAGAGTTGAGCGGTATTGATAGTCACAGCGGAAAGGCTCCAAAATTAAGCCTCTCCAGTGTCTGCGCCCAATCTTGTGGCCGTATCGAGCTTGTTTGGAGAAATTGTGGAGGCGCCCCGCCCCCCGGCGTTATTCGTCGTTTTCTACCGGCCAGTCGCGGATATAGGCCTTGAGCATCTTGTTCTCGAAGTTCTGGCTGTCGACCACGGCCTTGGCCACATCGTAGAAGCTGATCACGCCCATCAGCATTTTCTTGTCCATCACCGGCATGTAGCGGGCGTGGCGGTCCAGCATCATGCGGCGCACCTCGTCCATGTCGGTTTCCATGGTGCAGGTGAGCGGTGCGTCGTCCATCACGCTGCGCACCAGGGTGCTGCCGGCAGTGCCGCCGTTGTTGACGATGGCCACGATCACTTCGCGGAAAGTCAGCATGCCCACCACGTCGCCGTGCTCCATCACCACCAGAGAGCCGATGTCTTTCTCGGCCATGGTCTGGATGGCGTCACTCAGCGGATCGTTCACGCTGGCGGTGTACAAGGTATTGCCTTTGAGGCGCAGGATGTCGCTGACTTTCATGCTTGTCTCCTTCAAAATCCCCCGGCGGAGGCATGTCCTGGCTGGCGGCAGACGGGCGCAATACCTGCGCGACAGCCCGGCCAGCAAGGGTTTGCTAAATATAGCCGACAATGCGCTCCCAGAATGACAATCTGATGGAGATCTGCCATGCCCGGCTATTCCGACCCCGGTTTTGACACCCTGAGCCTGCACGCGGGCGCACAACCCGACCCAGCCACCGGCGCCCGGGCCGTGCCCATCCATTTGACGACTTCCTTCGTCTTCGAATCCAGCGACCACGCGGCGAGCCTGTTCAACCTGGAGCGGCCCGGCCACGTTTACAGCCGCATCAGCAACCCGACGAACGCGGTGCTGGAGCAACGCGTATCGGCGCTGGAAGGCGGCGTAGGCGCTATCGCCGTGGCCAGCGGCCAGGCAGCGCTGCATCTGTCGGTTGCCACGCTGATGGGCGCGGGCAGCCACATCGTCGCCAGCACGGCGCTGTACGGCGGCAGCCAGAACCTGTTGCACTACACGCTGGCGCGCTTTGGCATTGAGACCACCTTCGTCAAACCTGGCGACATTGACGGCTGGAAAGCCGCCGTGCGCCCCAATACCAAGCTGTTCTTTGGCGAAACCGTGGGCAACCCCGGCCTGGACGTGTTGGATATTCCCACCGTCTCGGCCATCGCCCACGAAGCCGGCGTGCCGCTGCTGGTCGATTCCACGCTCACCTCGCCCTGGCTCATCAAGCCGTTTGAGCATGGCGCAGACATCGTCTACCACTCGGCCACCAAGTTTCTCTCCGGCCACGGCACGGTGATCGGCGGCATCGTCGTCGATGGCGGCAGTTTCGACTGGGAGAAATCCGGCAAATTTCCCGAGCTGACCCAACCGTACGACGGCTTTCACAACATGGTGTTCAGCGAAGAGAGCACCACCGGTGCCTTCCTGCTGCGCGCCCGCCGCGAAGGCCTGCGCGATTTTGGCGCCTGCATGAGCCCGCACAGCGCCTGGCTGATTCTGCAAGGCATCGAAACCCTGCCGCTGCGCATGGAGCGCCATATGCGCAACACCGAGAAAGTGGTGCAGTTCCTGGCCAGCCACCCGCTGGTCAGCCGCGTGGGCCACCCGATGCTGGAGACGCATTCCTCTTATGCGTTGGCCAAAAAGCTGCTGCCGCGTGGCGCGGGCTCGGTCTTCAGTTTCGACATTGCCGGCAACCGCAACCAGGGCAAGAAGTTCATCGAAACGCTCAAGGTCTTCAGCCACCTGGCCAATGTGGGCGACTGCCGCTCGCTGGTGATCCACCCGGCCAGCACCACGCACTTCCGCATGACGGACGAGGCGCTGGCGCAGGCCGGCATTGGCCAGGGCACGATCCGTTTGTCGATCGGTCTGGAAGATGCCGACGACCTGATCGACGATTTGAAGCGCGCGCTCAAAGCAGCTGAAAAGGCCGCCTGATGCAAGTGCGCCCGTTCGCCCCGGCAGACACGGAAGCCGTCATCCAGCTCTGGCATGACTGCGGCCTGGTGCGCCCCTGGAACGACCCGCACAAAGACATTGCGCGCAAGCTCAGCGTTGCGCCCGAGCTGTTTTTGGTGGGCTGCGATGCGAGCGGCCAGCTCATCGCCTCGGTCATGGTGGGCTACGAAGGCCATCGCGGCTGGATCAACTACCTGGCCGTGCACCCCAGCCAGCAGCGCCAAGGCCATGCGCGCCATTTGATGCAGCTGGCCGAGCAACTGCTGACCGAGCGCGGCTGCCCCAAGCTCAACTTGCAGGTACGCGCCGGCAACGAGGCGGTGATCGCCTTCTACGAAAGCCTGGGCTACGCCGATGACAAGACCGTGTCCATGGGCAAACGCCTGATTGCGGATATTTAGGCCGCGCCCCCATTCGGAGACAACTATGCGAATCCAAGTTCAAGGCGCCGATATTTACGCCTACACCGGCGGCAAGGCATTTGACGCCAACAAGCCGACCGCCCTCTTCATCCACGGTGTGCTGTGCGACCACAGCGTCTGGGCGCTGCAAAGCCGCTACATGGCCAACCACGGCTGGAACGTGCTGGCCATCGATCTGCCCGGCCACTGCAAAAGCGGCGGCGAAGCACCGGCCAGCGTGGAAGCGGCGGCCAGCTTTATCGGCCAGCTGCTCGATGCTGCCGGCCTGCAAAAGGCCGCCCTCATCGGCCACAGCTGGGGCAGCCTGATTGCCATGCAAGCCGCCGCACAGCTGGGTGCCCGCATCAGCCACTTGGTACTGGTGGGCACGGCAGCGCCCATGAAGGTATCGCCCGTATTGCTGGACCTGGCGGTAAACGCGCCAGACAAAGCCATCCACATGGTGCAGACTTTCTCGCGCGCCACGCTGGCACCGCCCAACGGCGCGGGCAGCTGGGTGTTTGGCGCTGGTACGGCGTTGGGCAAGCGTGTGCTCGCCAGCAACAGCCAAACCAATTTGCTGCACACCGGCTTTGTCGCCTGCGACAGCTACAGCGGCGGCGAGGCCGCCATGGCCGCCTTGCAATGCCCGGTGCTGTTCGTTCTGGGCGAGCAAGACCAGATGACGCCGCCCAAGGCAGCCAAAAGCCTGGTCGAAGCGGCCAAGGCTGCGGGCAAGAGCGTCAAGCTGCAAACCATTCCCAACGGCCACAACCAGATGACCGAATCGCCGGACGAAACCCTGTTCGCGATCCGCGATTTTCTGGCGGCTTAATACGGGCGGCCTGGCACAGCGAACAGATGCTGCGCACCGCTTTTTCGCACCACGGCGATCTGGCTGCGGCCTGCGCTGCCGCAGCGCAGATTCCGCTCGCCAGCCTGCAACCGCGCCGCAAGCTGAATCTGGCAGGCAAAAGAGCGGAGTGGAAAGCGCTGCTCGGCGAGCTGCGCCGCTTTGCCAGCAGCTACCGCTACCGCGAAGCCACGTCGCTCGCCGCCCATGCGGCGCTGGAAAACTATTGGCACTGGCAGCAAAGCGGGCAAACGGCTTGCCAGCTGCTGGTCTGCGGCATCGATCTGGGCCTGAGCGGCGAGCAGTTGCGCCCGCTCTACCTGCAAACCGTCGCGCTGTGGCGCGATGCTGCCGCCGTAGCTGACCATGCCCGCGCCAGCATGCGCGAAGCCACGGGCGCAGATTTTGGCGTGGGCGCGCCGCTGGCCACACGCACGCAAGACTACCGCTTTGCCATCGTGCTACTCACGCTGGCCAGCTTGCTGAACGCTACGGACGAGGTGCCAGCCATCGTGCAAGAGGTACTGGCTTTTGAGACCGACCAGTTGCTCGACTACCTCAGCGCTGGCGGGCTGGAGCTGCAACAGGTGAGCGAGGAGCTCTGGCACAAGCGCCCGTTTGGCGCCTTGCGACCGTTTTTTGAACAGCTGCAAGCAGAGCCCGAGCCCTTGCATGCTTATCTGCAAAACCAATATCGTGATCTCAGCGCTGTCTCACCCAAGCAGCAAAAGAAGGGCGGCCCCTGGAGCGGCCCGCACTATTGGGCGCTGGAGGTGGGCGCTCTGGCCGTGCTCTACGGCTGGGACGACAGCGCTTTGCGCAGCAGTCCGCACTACCCGGCCGATCTGGTGGACTTTGCGCGCCGCGCCGAGCCCGCTTGAAGCGTGCCCGGCCGGCGGGCAAAAAACTTACATTTTGATAGCAGCATCGGCAACCTGTATCTGCCGTAAGCAGTGGTAAGACGCCTGGAGTTTTGGCTTGCAAAGCCCTCTAAATCGGCTAGCCTATCGGCTACGTCAAACGCCGCGTTGCCATGCGCAGGGTTTGCGCACCGAGACTGCCATGCAAGAGACCGCCCTGCCCCACCTGCTGCAACACTGCCACGCCCTCGCCTGGCACACCTTGCCGCCGCCCCAGCCCATGGATGTGGAGCGCTGGAGCGAAGCCTGGGCCGATGCACTGGCCCAGCTCAACGAATTTGCCAGCCACGGATACTACGGCTTGGATGTGCCCGACCTGCCGCCCGAGCAACAACGCCAAGCCTGGCAAGAATGGCAGCAGGCTGCGCGCCAATCGGTGCACTTGCTGGAGCTGGCCTACCAACGCGGCTTGCCACCCACCGGTCTGGAAACCCTGTTTGGCCATGTGCTGCACTGGTGCAATGAATACGCGCAAACGCTGCGCCAGGCGGCCGATGCCGATGCCACCCCGCCCGCCTTGTTGGAAGTGGCAGGCACCGATTATTCTGCCGCCGTGCTGCTGGTAGCGCTGCCGGTGTTGTTGGAGCGACAGGAGCTGATTCCCGGCATTACCCAGCGCCTCTTGGGCGAGCGCTGCGACCGCCTGCTCGATTACCTGAGCGCCGCCGCCTGCGACAAATCCGAGGCGGTAGAGCAAGTCTTCCGCCCCGAGCCCTATGCGGCGCTGACGCCGTTCTTTGAGCAGCTCGATGTCACCGCTGGGCCGCTCTTACAGTATTTGCAGCAGGCCTATCCGGCTGCGCAAGACTGCAGCTGCGCCTGGGAAGTGGGCGCGCTGGTGGTGTTGTATGGGCTGGATGATGGCGCCTTCCGCCAGCACCCGCACTACCCGGCCCAGCTGGTGGATTTTGCCCGCCAGCGCCTGCAAGCCAGCTACCCCCAATCGCTGCGCGCCTGAAGCGGCAGCCGCTACGTCAAGCCACTTGTTCCAGCTGCGCTGGCGGCGTGTCGTCAGCCGATACGCGGCGCTCCAGCAAATCGATCAGCATGATCTGGTCCAGCCCGCAATGCCACCAAAAAGGCTCGGTGGCGGCGTTATGGTCCAGCAACAAGGCAGCAAACAAGGGCTGAGCCTTGGTGGCAGCGGGCTCCACTAGCAACACATAGCGCAGATCGTGGCCACCACCATCGACGCCATGCGCGGGCGTGCGGCCTTCCACATCAACCACAGCGCCCACCCAATCGAGCTGGGCCAGCACCTCTAAGGCGCGGTGCAACTGCACGTCTTCCACCTGCATGCGCGCGGCCAGTTGGTGCAGATACAAGCCTTTCTCGGGCTGGTAGCGCATGGGGTTGAGCGCGTGCAGGCATTCCAGCGCCAGCTGAAAATCCCAGCTTTGCGCGGTAGGCAAACGCGCCACGCCGGCCAGCAAACTGGGCAGGTACGCGGCCACCACGGCGCCGAGCAGCACGATCACCCAGGCCACATAAATCCAGATCAGCAAAATCGGCAACGTGGCGAAGGTGCCGTAGATATTGGAATACGTGGGCACAGCCACCAGGTACAGCGCCAGCACTTTCTTGGCCACTTCCATGCCCAGCGCCACAAAAATGCCGCCTGCCAAAGCATCGCGCCAGCGCACAAAGGTGTTGGGCACATAGCGAAACATGGCGGTAACGCCCGCGCCCAGCAACACAAACTCCAGCGAATCAAAAGCCAGCCGAATCAGATACGGCACCTCGCCCATGGCGCTGCGCGAAGCAGCCACCACCGATGAGGTGAGTGCCAGACTGGCGCCCAGCAGCAACGGCCCGAGCGTCATGGCGGTCCAGTAAATCAGCACCCGCTGGCCCAGCGGGCGCAGCTCGCGCACGCGCCAGATGTTGTTGAGTGTGCGGTCCATCGTCAAGATCAGGGCCAGCGCCGTCACCAGCAAAAAGCTCAAGCCTGCCAAGCCCAGGCGGCTTGCCTTGCTGGCGAACTGCGTGATGTAGCCCAGCACCTGACTGGCAATGCTGCTGGGGATCAAACTCTCCACCAGCCAGCGCTGCAGCTGCGCCTCCATCTGCGAGAACATCGGGAACGCGGTAAACAAAGCCAGCGCCACCGTGACAAACGGCACCAGCGCGAGCATGGTGGTGAAAGTCAGGCTGGCGGCGGTCAGGCCCAGGCGGTCTTCGCCAAAGCGCGTGCGCAAGGTGTTGACCGTGTTGCGCCACGGGAAATCTGCCAGCGTCTGCCACCAGCCCTCGGTGCGTGCCGCGGGCAAGGGCGCAGCCGCTGTGCGCGTATTTTTCTCATCACTGCCGTACATGCCGATATGATGCCAGTTTCACACCGCACACCATGGCACCTGCATCATCGAATCTGCCTGAATTGGTAACCCCGCCCGCTTCGGGCGTGGCGCGGCTCTCGCGCACGCTCGCCGTAGCGGCGCTGCTGGGCCTGGTGCTGCTGTCGCTGGCCTGGGAGCTGTGGCTGGCGCCGCTGCGGCCCGGCGGCTCGTGGCTGGCGCTCAAGGCGCTGCCGCTGTGTATACCGCTGGCCGGCCTGCTCAAACACCGCATGTACACCTACCGCTGGGTCAGCCTGCTGGTATGGTTGTACTTTATCGAAGGCGTGGTGCGCGCCTGGGGCGACCCGGCGCCCAGCCGCTGGCTGGCGCTGGCCGAAGTGGCGCTGTGCCTGCTGCTGTTTGCCGCCTGCGCCCTGCATGTGAAAGGCCGCCAACGCGCGTTGCGCACGGCGCCCTGACTCCCGTTTTACCGCTTGTTATCCGAGACATTACCAATGACCGATCTGCTTGCCACCCTGCGCGAAATTGTGGGACCGACCCATGTGCTGACCGACGGCGACTTGAGCGCCTACGAACAAGACTGGCGCCGCCGCGTACACGGCAAATCGCTGGCCGTGGTGCGCCCGGCCAGCACCGCCGAAGTGGCTGCCGTGGTGAAAGCCTGCGCGGCCAACGGCACGGCCATCGTGCCGCAAGGCGGCAACACCGGTTTGGTGGTGGGCTCTACGCCTGATGAATCGGGCACCCAAGTAGTGCTCAACCTGGGCCGCATGAACCAGGTGCGCGCGCTCGACAAAGACAACCTGACCATCACCGTCGACGCCGGCTGCATTCTGCAAAGCCTGCAAGAGCGCTGCGAAAAGGAAGGCTTTCTGTTCCCGCTGTCGCTGGCGGCCGAAGGCAGTTGCACGATTGGCGGCAACCTCGGCACCAATGCGGGCGGCACGCAGGTGGTGCGCTACGGCAATACCCGCGAGCTGTGCCTGGGCCTGGAAGTGGTGAACGCGCAAGGCGAAATCTGGAACGGCTTGAAAGGCCTGCGCAAAGACAACACCGGCTACGACCTGCGCAACCTCTTCATCGGCAGCGAAGGCACGCTGGGCGTGATCACTGGCGCCACGATGAAGATCTACCCCATGCCGGCGAGCCAGCTCACCGCCTGGGCGGCGCTGCCGTCTTTCGAGGCGGCCGTGCAATTGCTGGGCCTGGCACACCAGTACCTGGGCGCCGGCCTCACCGGCTTTGAGGTGATGAACCGCTTTGCGCTCAGCCTGGTCGACAAGCACATGCCGCAGCTGCGCGTGCCCTTTATCGACAACCCCGATTTTCCGTATGCCGTGGTGCTGGAGAACTCCGACAGCGAATCCGAAGAACATGCACGCGCCCGTTTTGAGGCGCTGATGGAAGCGGCTTTCGAGCAAGAAATTGTGCTCGACGCCGTGGTGGCCGAGAACCTGAGCCAGGCGCACAACCTGTGGCACATCCGCGAGAGCATTCCGCTGGCGCAGGTGGAAGAAGGCCTGAACATCAAGCACGACATCTCGGTGCCGATCTCGCGCATCCCTGCGTTCGTGGAACACGCCACCGCCGTGCTGCAGCAAAAAGTGCCGGGCATGCGCCTGGTGAACTTTGGCCACCTGGGCGACGGCAACCTGCACTTCAACGTGCAAGCGCCCGAAGGCGTGGACGCCAAGCTGTTCTTGAACGAGCGCGAGCACGAAATCAACCACATCGTCTACGACGCGGTGGCCGAGTTTGGCGGCTCCATCTCGGCCGAGCACGGCATTGGCTCGCTCAAGGCTGACACCCTGCCCGATTACCAATCGCCCGTGGCCCTGGGTATGATGCGCGCCGTGAAAAAAGCGCTCGATCCGCAAGGCATCATGAACCCCAACTGCATGCTGGCGCGCCAGTCGGCCTGAGCTGCAATTACTGCGCGGGTGCGCCCACCGCGTTGTTGATCAGGGTGTTCACCTCTTGGGGCCAGCGAAAAGCTGTGCCCGCCTCTTGCACCACGCGTGGCTGGCCGTCCTGCAGCCACCAGATGCGCATCTTGTTGCTTTGCGCGTCCAAGGCCACCGCCGCGGCGTTGTTGCCGCCATCGTGCTGGCGGTTGCCGGTGATGTAGTACACGGCGCCCTGTTTTTGCAGCGGGCCAGCCACCTGCAGGTTTTGCAAAAACGCCTCGTAATGCGTGCCCAGCAAATGCTGCATGCGCTCGGCCATCAGGCCTTGCTGCAAAAACGGCGCCTGGTTCTGGTACAGGCCCACCTGGGCTTGTAACTGGTTCCAGGCCAGTTGCGGGTCTGCAGCTGTGCCACTGCTCTGGCAGCCAGCCAGCGCCAAGGCTGCTGCCGCTGCCCAGGCCAGGCAGGAATTGCGCGCCATCTTCCACATAAACACATCCTTCTTCATACCCAGCGCCCAGCCGGCAAGCGCAGGAAACCCATCAAAATATCAGCCAAGGCCGGTACGATGCCGCCCTGGCAAGGCTATGTGCCCGAGGGTAACAGCGCGGGCACACCAGTTCGGTGACGCCATACGATTGGTTGCGACTGTAACCGTACGCGGTGAGCGCATCGACAAACCCATATGAGCGAGACGGAGTCGCCAGTCGTAATACAGTCGCCTGGTACGCACGGGCTCTGCCCCGCTGCTCCCTGATCCTGCCCGGCACCGGCAGCCCCTGGCTGTGGTGCCGCACACGCGAAGAAAAATGAAGCAATACCTGCAACTCGTACAAGACATTCTGGACCACGGCTCTTGGCAAACCAACCGTACCGGCATCCGCACGCGGAGCCTGCCCGGCGCCACGCTGCGCTTTGATTTGCAGCAAGGCTTTCCGGCCGTCACCACGAAAAAACTGGCCTTCAAATCCGCCATCGGCGAGCTCGTCGGCTTTATGCGCGGCTGCCGCAGCGCCGCCGATTTCCGGGCGCTCGGCTGCAAGGTCTGGGACCAGAACGCCAACGAAAACCAGGCTTGGCTGGCCAACCCCTATCGTCTGCAAGAGGATGATCTGGGCCCCGTCTACGGCGTGCAATGGCGCCAATGGCCGGCCTACAAACTGATCGATCTGGCGCAGCCCCAAAGCGAGGCACAGATTGCCGACGCGCTGGCCAAGGGCTACCACCAGATTGGCGAGGTCAACGAAGGCGGCGCACGCCAAGTGGTGCTGTACAAGGCCATCGACCAGCTGCGCCAGTGCCTGGACACCATCATGAAAGACCCGGGCAGCCGCCGCATCCTGTTCCACGGCTGGAACTGGGCGCAGCTCGAAGAAATGGCGCTGCCGCCTTGCCACCTGCTCTACCAGTTTCTGGTGAACCAGGAGGCGCACGAGATCTCGCTGTGCCTCTACATCCGCAGCAACGACGTGGGCCTGGGCACCCCCTTCAACCTGACCGAAGGCGCCGCGCTGCTGCACCTGGTGGGTCGCCTGACGGGCTACACGCCGCGCTGGTTTACCTACTTCATCGGCGACGCGCACATCTACGAAAACCATCTGCCCATGGTGCAAGAGCAGCTCAAGCGCGAGCCCTTCCCCGCTCCCAAGCTGGTGCTGTCCGACCGCATTCCGAGCTATGCCGAAACCGGCAAGTACGAACCCGAGTGGCTGGAAAAGGTGGAGCCTTCCGACTTCTCGCTGGAAGGCTACCAGCACCACGCACCGCTGACGGCGCCGATGGCGGTTTGATACAGCCGGCTGCGGTCAGTGCCAGCAAAGCGCCACCGGCTCAAGCCCGTGGCGCTTTTTTTATGACGCAGCGTGCGCGCGCCTCAGCTGCGCGTTGTTTGCAGGCTGGTTTTCTAACTGGCATTAGGCTTTTTGCTTGCTGCAGCTGGCCGGGTCTCGCCCCGGCAGGCGACTGACTTTCTTGCTACACGGCAAGAAAGTCAGCAAAGAAACGTGCCCGGTCCATCGACCCCGAAAGCTTCGCAAAGCGAATCTTTCGGGGTCGATGGAAGCAGGGTTCGGGGAACAGCCAACAGCCTGCGAGAATTGCGCCACTTGACCGCCTTTCCCGCAGCCCCAATCGACCAGATTAGCTACGGCGCCTGACGTTCAAATTCCTCTTTTTATTGCTGGCCTGGCGTGCCCACGCCAGACATCGCACTCACCTGCTCCCAAGTACTCTTGACCGCGCTTTGCGCGCTGCGCTTGCTCATGCCCAAGGCAACCATGTTCATGACCAGCAGGCCCCGGATGTAATCGTCGTCCCGGCGGCCGCCGGATACAAAGCGCAGCACCGCCTGGCGGCAAGAGCCCACCAGCAGATCCAGGGCCGGCTCCAGCAGCGGGAAGTCCAGCACGCCGGCTTTTTGCGCCACCAGCAGATCGCGCGCCACGGCGTGGCGGATCAGGCTTTTGGAATTGAGTTCGCTCAGATGGTCGAAGCGCAGCACAAACAAGCCCCACTGCGGGTCTTGCGCGGCCCGCACCAGATACATCAGCGGCCCGGCCACCGCCCGCTGCGCGGGCTGCGGCAAACGCTGCAGCACCTCGGCCACGTTGGCCACCATCTCCAGCATCAGCTCGCGGCCCAGCTCGTCAATAGCTTCTTCGAGCGAGGTGAAGTAGTTGTAGAAGGTGCCACGCGAGACTTCGGCCGCTGCCAGCACATCGTCAATCATGGCCGGTTTGCGGTAGGTCTCACGCGAGCAGACGTGCAAGGTGGCGTCCAGCAAACGGCGACGCATCTTCTCCCGCTTCTCTCGGGCGGTTCGCACCCGGAAATCTTCGGGCTCCGTCTCCAGCAGACGGGGGTCGGTATCGGCGGTCTTGGGCATTCCACTCCTGCGGCTAATGGCTTGATTCTAGCCAGTGCCTACACGCGCAGCGCCAGAGTCCAGCCCTATCGTCTGGCTGGAATGCGGGCTTTGGCAAAGCCAAAGATGGCACAGGGATTACACTGATTTGTCATAGTGACACATGCGTCTATTCTTACTTCGTCAAAAGCGCAGCCGCCTCGCAACCGCGGCAGCGCCACCGGCCACGAATGAGGAAAAAGACGATGACCACCACCACCGAAACCCCTTACCGCAGCGTTTGGATGTGCTTGAACGACCTGCCTTTCACCCAAGGCTTTGTCGATGCCGATGGCATCCGCACGCGCTACATCCAGGCCGGCCCGGCCGATGCGCCCGCCGTGATCTTTTTGCACGGCACCGGCGCCAGCTGGGAGAGCTGCTGCGCCAACATCCGCCCGCATGCCGAGCACTTCAACACCTTCGCGATTGATATGGTCGGCACCGGCTTCAGCACCAAGCCCGACAAGCTCTACACGCTGGAGGTGTACGTGGAGCACCTGCGCGCTTTCATGGACGCGATGGGGCTGAAAAAAGCCTCCATCGTCGGCGTATCGCTGGGCTCGTTCATAGCCGCCAAGTTTGCGCAAAAGTACCCAGACCGCACGCACAAGATCACCATGGTCTCGGCCGTGGGCCTGCCCTTCAAGCACAACCCCAACATGAGCGAAGAAGAGCAAGGCCAGCACATGCTCGACGCGGCCCGCAAACGCCGGCGCGAGCAAGTGGAGAACCCCACCTGGGACGCCATGAAAACCCTGCTCTCGCGCCTGATCCTCAAGCCCGAGAACGTGGTGGACGATCTGGTCGGCGTGCGCCAATCGGTCTACCGCCAGCCCGGCATGGCCGAGGCCATGGAGCACATCATGGATCTGTATGCGCCCGAGGTTTTCAACCGCGACGCCATCCAGCCCGAGCAGTGGCGCCAGATCCAGACGCCGGTGCTGATCACGCTGTCGGTCGATTCCAAAGACTGGTTCTACGAGACCGCGCAGGAGATTCACACCCTGCTGCCGCACAGCCAGATGCTGGAATGCCCGGGCGCCTCGCACTGGCCGCAATGGGAATGCGCTGACGCATTCAACCGCGCCAACATCGCCTTTTTGCAGCAAGCCTGATCCCTCAAAAAATACCAGGAGACAAACCATGATCGGTGCTGCCAGCCACAGCGCTGCGCCGGATGCTGCTTCGCAGGCAGCCCGCGTGCGCGACGCCATCAACCAGGGCCAGATGAGCCCGCTGCAAATCCGCACCGTGCTGTTGTGCGCCCTGCTCAATGTGATGGACGGCTACGACATCATGGCCATGGTGTTTACCGCTTCGGCCATCTCCACAGCCTGGAGCCTGAGCGGCACGCAGCTCGGCCTGCTGCTGAGCGCCGGCATGGTGGGCATGGCCTTCGGCTCGGTGCTCATCACGCCGCTGGCCGACCGCCTGGGCCGCAAGGCCATCGTGCAGCTCAGTCTGGCCGTGATCACCGCCGGCATGGCCTACAGCGCGCTGACGCAGAGCTTTCAGGAGATGGCGGTTGCCCGCCTGGTGACCGGTCTGGGCGTGGGCGGACTGGTGCCGGGGCTGAGCGTGATCGTGGCCGAGTTTTCGTCGGACAAATGGCGCGGCGGCGCGGTGAGCTTCATGGGCGTGGGCTACACCTTTGGCGCGGTGCTGGGCGGCCTGGCGGCGGGCGAGCTGCTCTCGTCTTACGGCTGGCATTCGGTGTTTGCCGTGGGCGCCATGGCCACGTTTGCGCTGATGCTGGCCGTCTGGCTGTGGCTGCCCGAATCGGTCGACTTTTTGCTGCAAAAGCAGCCGCGCAACGCCTTGCCCAAGCTCAACCGCATCTTGTCGGCCATTGGCGCGCCCACGCTGCAAAGCATGGAAGCCCCCAACCAGCAGCAAGCCCAGGCCGGTGGGCTGCGCAGCCTGCTGACCCCGCCGCTGCGGCGCCTGAGCCTGCAGCTGTGGTGCGTCTCTTTTCTGGTGCTGATGTGCGCCTACTTTGTGATCAGCTGGACGCCACGGCTGCTGGTGCTCTCGGGCCTGTCGCAATCGCAATCCATCATTGGCGGCGTGCTGCTCAACAGCGGCGGCGTCATCGGCTGCCTGCTCTTTGGCTGGCTCGCCACGCGGGTGCGGGCGCAGAGCATCACGCTGGTGTACTTCGGCATCGGCCTGCTCAGCCTGCTGACGCTCAGCCAGTTCCACAACCAGCTCATGCTGGCTTTCGCGCTCACCTTGTTGATCGGCATCTGCCTGTTTGGCGCCATTGCCGGCATCAACACCCTGGCCCCGGCCATCTACCCGGCGGCCAACCGCAGCAGCGGCGTCGGCATGGTGACCGGCATTGGCCGCCTGGGCGGCATTTTGTCGCCAGCGCTGACGGGCGTGATGGTCGATGCCGGCCAGCCCATTGGCGCTTTGTACATCTACTACTGCGTGCCCTTGGCGGCTGCGGCAGTGCTGATGTGGTCCTTGCGCCATGCGCAATCGCAGTACGGCAGCGTCTGAACCGCGCCGCCCCCCCATTCCAAAGGAAAAGACATGAGCATTCAACTCCAAGACATCGCCTACGGCCGCGTCAACGCGCCCGATCTGGATGCGATGCAAAGCTTTTTGCAGGACTTCGGCATGCAGCTTTCCGCCCGCACGCCCGATGCCCTGTACCTGCGCGGCCACGGCCCATCCCACCACATCCATGTGGTGCACCGGGGGGCACCCGGCGTGCGCTCGCTGGCTTTTGACGCCGCCAGCCAGGCAGACCTGGAGCGCGCCGCGCAGCTGCCCGGAGCCAGCCCGGTCATGCCCTTGCAAGACCCCGGTGGCGGCCACTGCGTGCTACTGACCGAGCCCAACGGTCTGTGCATCGAAGTGGTGTTTGGCCGCCAAACCCTGGCGCCGCTGCCGCTGCAATCGCATGCCATGAACACGGCCCAGGCGCCCCGCCAGCGCTCCAGCGGCATGACGCTGATGCCGCCGCGCCCGGCCCAGGTAGTGCGCATAGGCCATGGCGTGATTTTCACGCCGCAGGTCAAGCAGACAGCGCAATGGTTTCAGGACAGCTTTGGCATGCTGCAGTCCGATGTGCTCTACGAAGGCAGCCAGGACAACGTGATCGGCATCTTTCTGCGCATGGCCCAAGGCCCGACCTTGGTCGACCACCACACGGTTTTTGTGGCCCACGCCGCACAGCCTGGCATTCACCACCTGAGCTTCGAGGTGGCCGACATCGACGATCTGCTGCGTGGCAAGGAATACCTGGCCCAGCGGGACTACCAGCACCTGTGGGGCATCAGCCGCCATGTCCAAGGCGGCCAGATCTCCGACTACTGGGTCGACCCGGCGGGCGTGATGCTGGAGCACTGGACCGACTCGGACCGTCTGGACGAGAACGAGCCTCCGCGCCTGCTCACCCGCGAGGAATCGCGCAGCTTCTGGGGCCCGCAGGCCAGCACCGCCTTCCGCGCCCACCGACTCTCGCCAATTGCGCCCTTTAGCGCACCAGGAGACCAGCCATGAACCAGCGCTTTGACGTCGCCATCATCGGCAATGGCCCGGCCGGCAAACTGCTGTCCATCTTGCTGGCACAACAGGGCCTGCAAGTAGCGGTGCTCGACCGCTTTCACACTGTTTATCCGCTGCCTCGCGCGATCCATTTTGACGATGAAGTGGGCCGCATGCTGGACCAGGCCGGCATTGGCGATGCCGCCAAGGCCATCTGCATTTACCGTAACGCGCCGGCCGAATTTCTCTCCGGCCAAGGCGAGGTGCTGATCCGGCTGGAATCGCAGAGCAACCCCGAGCACCGCTGGCCGCAGCGCAATTTTTTCCACCAGCCGCAGCTCGAAGCGATCATGCAGCAGCGCGCTGCCGAGTTGGCCAACATCCACTTCATCGGTGGCGTGGAAGCCTTCGCCATTGAAGAAAAAGCCGACCACGCGGAAGTGCGCTTCCACGAGCTCAACGACAGCAGCGCGCGCAGCTTGCAGGCCCGCTATGTGGTGGGTTGCGACGGCGCCAACAGCTTTGTCAAAGCCCATATCGGCGGCGGCGATACCGGCCTGGATTTCGAGCATGACTGGCTGGTGGCCGATTTCACCCGCGCCAACGCCGACGCCTGGCCCGATGCTGGCCGCCAATACTGCCGCCCCGAGCGCCCTACCACTTACGTGCCCATGGGGCCGACCGCTTTCCGCATGGAATTCATGCTGCGCCCGGGCGAGCGGCGCGAAGACTTTGAATCACCGGCCGCGCTCTACCAGATGCTGCGCGAAACCGGCCTGCCGCATGAGGGGCTGCACATTGTTCGCCAGGCCATCTACACCTTCCGCGCCCGATGGCGCAACCAGTGGCGCAAAGGGCGGGTCTTCATCGCCGGCGATGCGGCGCACCTGACGCCGCCGTTCCTAGGCCAAGGGCTGTGCGCTGGTGCACGCGACGCAGTGAACCTGGCCTGGAAGCTGCCTCTGGTGCTGCAAGGCAAAGCCAGCGAGCAGCTGCTGGACAGCTATGCCAGCGAAAGAATTCCGCACGCGCAAGCCCTGATTGAAGGCGCCGTGGAATACGGCCACGTGATCTGCGTGCGCGACCCGCAGCAAGCCCGCCAACGCGACGCCGACATGCTGAGCCAAGGCATGCGCACGCTGCCCAGCGTGCCGCGCCCGCTGCTCGGCCCCGGTGTGCGCAGCCAGGGCTCCGCGCTTGCCGGCACCTTGCTGCCGCAGTTTGCGGTCGACAACGAAAGCCGCAAACCCAACCTGGACCGCTGGCTCTCAGGCATCAGCCTGATCAGCCAGGAGTCGTCCGCTGCGGCCACCGAGGCCGCCGGGCCGCTGGGCCGACAACTGGGACTGACCATCATCAGCGCCCAGGACACGGCCCCAAAAACCCAGGCTGCACTGCTGCGCTGGCTGCAAGACAACGGCTGCCAGCATGTGCTGGTACGGCCCGATTTCTATATCTACGGCAGCGCCAACAGCCCTGCCGAGCTGCAAGCGCTGCTGCAGCAACTGCAGGCCGATCTGGGCAGCACCACTGCCATGGACCGCGCAGCCTGAAATGCATTTTTCAACTCCAAGGAGAAACCCATGAACCCAGACACCGAATGGGGCCGAATACGCGCCGAGCTGGATATTGCCAACCTGGTCTACACCTGCGCACGGGCCACCGACCAGCGTGACGAAGCCGCCTTCGCCCAGTGCTACACCGAAGACGGCGAGTTCCACCGCTCCGGCAAAGTCTTCCGTGGCAGCACCGAAATCGCCCACAGCTTGCGCGAGCGCAAAGCCAGCTTGCAACGGCGTCACGTTTTCACCAACGTGCAGGTGCAGTTGCAAGGCACCGACCAGGCACAAGGCCAGAGCTACTGCCTGGTCTACGACAAAGACGAAGCCGCAGAGGCTGGCCTGCCACCCATCGTGGCCGACATTCAGGACGAGTACCTGCGCGTCAACGGCCAGTGGAAGATCCAGCGTCGCGTGGTGCGCCGCTCATTCATCTGAGGGGAGCCAAGCCATGCGTTTTGTCCGCTACCGCCACAACGACCAGGCCTGGACCGGCCTGCGTGAAGGCGAGCAAGTCTGGCCCATAGCCACCACCGCGCTGGAAGATTATCTGCGCCAGGGCGTGCCGCTGAGCAGCCTGCCAGCTTTGGCGCAGCGCCAGCAGCCGCTCGCCTTCCACAGCCTGGAGCTGCTCAGCCCGCTGGAGCGCCCCGGCAAGATTCTTTGCGTGGGCCTGAACTACCGCGACCATGTGGCCGAAAGCCGCTACGAACAACCCGATGCGCCCGTGGTCTTTTTGCGCGCTGCATCGAGCCTGGCCGGACACGGCGCGCCCGTGGTGCAGCCGGCTTGTTCCGACAGCCTGGATTACGAAGGCGAACTCGCCGTGGTGCTGGGCGCTGGCGGCCGCAACCTGGATGCCGAAACCGCGCTCGCCAGCATTGCCGGCTACTCGGTCTTCAACGACATCACGGTGCGCGAATTCCAGTTCAACAGCACGCAGTGGACGCTGGGCAAAAACTTTGACGGCACCGGCATCATGGGGCCCGAACTGGTCAGCGCCGACGAGCTGCCCGCTGGCGCCCAAGGCTTGCAGCTCAAGACCTGGCTCAATGACGAGTGCATGCAAAACGCATCGACCAGCGACATGATCTACGGCCCGGTGGCACTCATCCAGTACTTCAGCCGCTACCTGCAACTGGAAGCGGGCGACGTGATCGTGACCGGCACGCCCTCGGGCGTGGGCTGGGTGAGAAAGCCGCGCCTGACCATGCAACCCGGCGACATCTGCCGCGTCAGCATCGAGTCCATCGGCGCCGTCGAAAACCGCATCGTCCAAGAATAAAAAACCACGCCAGCGCTTGCCGTGCGCAGCGGCAAGCGCTGCTCTCGAACGATTTTTACAACACCAGGAGACAAGCCATGAGCAAGGGGAAGAAAGCCAGCAAGCATCTGCTTATAGCACTGGCCAGCAGCGGCGCCGCCGTTGGCAGCACCAGCGTGCAAGCGCAAAACGTAACGATCTACGGCATCATGGATACCGCCGTCGAATATGTGAACCGCATGCCGGCCGACACCGGCACCGCCAGCCGCTGGGGCATGACCCGCATCGGTGGCATGGCGCCATCGCGCTGGGGCATCCGCGTCAATGATGATCTGGGCAGCGGCTGGCAATCCACCATCTGGCTGGAAAGCGGCTTTGCGCCCGACAATGGCGAGCTCGCACCGGCCGCCAATGGTGCTTATTTCCAGCGCCAGGCCTCCATGGGCATCCGCCACGCCGACTACGGCTCCTTCACCATGGGGCGGCTCTACACCACTTTTTTCGACTCGGTGATCAACTTCGCGCCCATGCGCATGGCCACCACCTATGAGCCCATATCCATGATTGGCGGCGCCTTCACCCGCGAAAACAATGCGCTGAAATACACCTTGGACCGGGGCAACTGGCACTACGGCATGCACTACTCGTTTGGCACCGGTATCCCGTTGCTGGCGGGCATGCCGTCGGCGGTGGCGGGTGGAGAAATCCCCGGCGACTCGCGCGCGCAAACCGCCTATGGTGTCTCGGGCTTTTATATGAAAAACGGCACCGGCTTCGGCATGGGTTACGACCAGCTCAACATGGCCTTGACTGCCCACTCCGACAAAGGCTACGAGAAAAAATTCTACGTCGCAGGCTCTTACGCCCATGGAAAAATGCGGCACTTTGCCGGCTACCGCTGGCTCAACGCCCGCTTTCCCAATGGCCAAACGGCCAACCGCAACGACTTCTTCTGGTGGGGCACCACTTACCAGGCTAGCGACCAGCTGGCACTGACGGGCGCGCTCTACTACATGAATCCCAAGAAAGCCTCGCTCACCACCAGCGACGCGGTCACCAAGCCCAAGAACGCGCAGCAACTGTCGTTCTTGGCCGACTACGCGCTCTCCAAGCGCACCGATCTGTATGCCACCGTTTCTTGGACGCGCAACGCAGCGCTCAACTTTGACTCCACCATCCACTCGGGCAACATCTATGGTTACTCCGACCCGGCCACTGTCTCCGGCCTGCGCGATGGCCAAAAGAACATGGTGGGCTTTGCCATGGGCATGAGGATTGTTTTCTGACCATGCAGCAGCAGCGATGCAGGCCACTGCATCGCTGCTGAGCTAAACCCTTGAACGCCAAGACCCTGCTTGTGCTGCCGCCTGCGGCAGTGCCAGGGCCTTCAGCTTTTATTCCTGCGTGCTGGCGTGGGCCTGGGTTTCAGCCAACAACGCTTCCAGTTGGGCTTTGCCAAGTTCTTTGAGCTCGGACAATTTGCGCACAGTTTGCGCATGGGGCCGGGCCTTGCCTTGCTCGTACTTGTAAATACTTTGGCCGGAAACGCCCACCAGCGCCCCATATTGCGCAGCCGACAACCCGGTTTTCTGGCGGTGAGCCACCAGACGCGAAGCGCTGAAGCGGCGCTTGACGCCCTCTTCCGCCGCATCGCCGGCTTGCGCCGCTCGCGCGGACTGGGCCGGCTGCACGCGTTTGATGCCCTTGTGCAGATCGGCGATCTCGCGCTTCAGGGCAGCGATCGCCGAGCGCTGTGCCGCCAGCGCTTTGCGCAGGGAATCGACCTCCGCACGCACTTCCTTGCGGGCAACGCGTGTGATTTCGGCTTTGAATATGTTGGCAATATTTGGCATAAAGCCATTTTGCGGTATTCCGGCAATATTTGGCAATGGCTGTTTATGTAGGCCATAAGCCACAGTTACAACAGCAGCGATCCGGTTTTCCTCTACCGTTTGGCATTTTGCTTATTCAGCCACGCATGCATGGCAGACAGCACCGTGCCCATGGCTTTCAGCCATATTCAATATAGCTTGCCCATGCCCTACAAGCCCTTGGGAAAATGCGCGTTCTATCTACTCTTACTTCTTGAATGAAGCTTTCAAACCAACCGAAACTGCGGCAGTGTAATCTCATCGCTGGCCCGCTCAAAACACACTTGCACCTTGGCGCCAATGGCGATGCGGCTCAGGTCGGAATCGATGATATTGGCCATCATGCACGGGCCTTCTTCCAGCTCTACCATGGCCACCGCATAAGGCAAGCGCTCTTTGAAAAAGGCATGCGTCGCCCGCCGGTTGATGGTGAAGGTATAGATCTTGCCCTTACCTGCCGAAGCTTGCCAGGACAGATCTTCGCTGCCGCAATGGCAGCAAAAGGCACGAGGAAAAAACTGCCAGTTCTGGCATTGCTGGCAGTGCTGCAGAAGCAGTTTTTCTTGCTGCGCGGCCTGCCAATAAGCTGCCGTGATATCGGTGGGTTGCGGCAAGGGGCGTTGGGTGGCGGTCATGGTCACACTCCCAGAATCAAAGTCGTGTTGCAGGAAAAAACCAGGCCTGGCGCATGGCAAAGTGCCAGCTCGTGCTGGGGCAATTGGCGCTCGCCGCACTCGCCGCGCAGCTGCCTCACGGCCTCGATCAGCAAGAAGATGCCAAACATGCCGGGGTGGCCATAAGAGAGGCCACCGCCCGAGGTATTGATGGGGAAACGCCCGCCCGGTGCCAAAGCGCCGCCAGCAACAAAATCGCCGCCTTCGCCGCGCTGGCAAAAGCCCAGCTCTTCGAGCGACTGCAGCACGCCGATGGTGAAGTGGTCGTAGATTTGCACCACATCGATGTCGGCGCGGGAGACACCGGCCATGTCCAAAGCCGCCTGCGCAGTTTGCGCCACGTTGGTGTCCAGCCAATCTGCGGTATTGAATGGCGTGTAGTGGTGCGAAAAGCTCTCCGCAATGCCTTGCACGAAGATGGGCCGGCTACGCAAATCCTTGGCCCGGTGCGCCGCCACCAGCACCACGGCTCCGCCACCGTCGGTGACCAGGCAGCAATCGCGCTGGCGCAGCGGATCGGCGACCTGCGGCGATGCCATCACTTCCTCCAAGCTGGTGGGCTCGCGCCGGTAAGCCTTGGGATTGAGCTGGGCCCAGCGCCTGGCCGCCACGGCAATTTCGGCCAAGTCTTTGGGCGTGCTGCCATAGCGGTGCGCATGCAGCTGCGCCACCATGGCGTAGTAGCCGATGGGGCTGAGGTGGCCGTAAGGATGAATGAACTGCCCGCGCGGATTGGCTGCGCTGTCTTGCGCCACCGCACCACTTTTGCGCGAACCGTCAGACAACTGTGTGCTGCCATAGCTGATCAAGGCCACTTCGCACAGGCCGGCAGCCATGGCGGCCATGGCATGGCGGATGTGCATCAGATTGGACATGCCGCCCACGTTCGATGAGTCGACATAACGCGGCCGGATGCCCAGGTATTCGGACACCTGCAAGCTGGAGAAGCGGTCGTCGGTGTGCGCAAAAACGGCATCGACGTCGGACAAGCGCAAGCCCGCCTCCTTCAGCGCAGCGATGGCGGCCTGGCCTTGCAGCTCCAGCGCGCTTTTACCGGGCACTTTGCCCAGGTCTGACTCGGCCACGCCTGCAATGGCCGCTGAGCGGGAGAGTTGGTGGTGCATGGTTTTTTTCCTGTTTTCCTGTTTTCCTGTTTGTCAGCTCTACAGCGCACGGGCGATGACTTCGCGCATGATCTCGGACGAGCCGCCATAGATGCGGTTGGGCCGCACATCGGTGTAGGCGCGCGCAATGGGGTATTCGCGCATATAGCCGTAGCCACCGAAGAACTGCATCAGAACGTCGATGGAGCGGGTCGCCTCGCTGGCCCAGAGCTTGGCCATGGCCGCGCCGTCAGGCGTCAGGCTGCCTTGCTGGTACTGGGCAAGGCAACTGTCCACCAAGGCCCGGGTAGCCCAGGCTTGCGACTTGATGTCAGCCAGCTTGAAGCGGATGAACTGGTTGTCGAGCAAGGGCTTGCCGAACGCATGGCGCTGCTTGACGTAATCCACCGTCCACTGCAAGGCCACTTCCAGCGCCACAGCACAGCGCAAGGCGATGAGCAGCCGTTCGCGCACCAGCCCGTTCATGCCGTAGGCAAAGCCTCGGTTCAGCTCGCCCACCAGCATGTCTTGCGGTACAAAGACCTGGTCGAAGAACAACTCGGCGGTGTCCTGGGCTTTCTGCCCCAGCTTGTCGAGCAAGCGGCCTCGGCTGAAGCCCGGGCTCTGCGTATCCACCCACAGCAGGCTGATGCCTTTGGCGCCAGCGGCCGGATCGGTTTTGGCAAATACCAGCACGCGGTCGGCGTGGTAGCCGTTGGTGATGAAGGTCTTCTGCCCACTGAGCAAAAAGCCGCCTTCAACCACAGTGGCGGTGGTACGGATGGCCTTGAGATCGCTGCCGGTGCCGGGCTCGGTCATCGCCAGCGAACCCACAATGTCGCCGCTGGCCATACCGGGCAGAAATGCCTGTTTCTGCGCTTCGCTGCCAAACTCCAGCAGATAAGGGGCCACGTTTTCCGAGTGCGTGGTAAAGCCCGTCACCCCGGTGGCAAGCGCACGAGCAATTTCTTCCACCACGATGGCGCTGAAAAGAAAATCGCCACCGCCGCCGCCGTATTCCTCCGGGATGCCGGGCAGCAACAAGCCGGCCGCGCCAGCATCGCGCCAAAGTTGGCGTGGCACCAAGCCCGCCTCCTCCCACTCGGCATGGTGCGGCGTGATTCGCTCCGCAATAAACCGGGCGACATTGGATCGATACAGCTCATGCTCGGCAGAAAAGGCCGTGCGCGGCATGCTTTGGTTGTTGGGGTCTGTCATGTTTTTGTCTCCTGCTCCAGCCGGCCTTTGTCAGCTGGTAAGCATGCGGTCATCTGGTTCAATGCGCGATCTGGCTTTCGCTCGGCCAGTAACGCGCTTTGACCATGCGCTTGAGCAATTTGCCCGATTCGGCACGCGGCAGCTCGGTGACAAAATCCACCGAGCGCGGGCATTTGATGGCTGATATCTGGCTGCGGCAATGGGCGATCAGCTCGGCCGCCAAAGCATCGCAGGCTTGAGCCGGGTCTTGCAGCTGCACCACCGCCTTGACCTCTTCGCCAAACTCCTCGTTGGGCACACCTACTACAGCCACATCGGCCACCGCCGGATGCGTGGCTAGTATGTTTTCAGCTTCCTGCGGATAGATGTTGACGCCGCCAGAAACGATGGTGTTGGCCAGGCGATCCGTCAGGTACAGATAACCGGCTTCGTCGACATGCCCTATATCGCCGTAGGTGGCCCAGCCTTTGTCGTTGTAAGCACGGGCGGTTTTCTCCGGGTCCTTGTGGTAGTCAAAACGCCCGCCACCGGAGAAATAGATAACGCCCGTTTGCCCGGCTGGCTGCTCCTGCCCGGTTTCATCGACGATGTGTACCTGGCCAAATTCCACCCGCCCTACCGAGCCTTTGTGCGCCAGCCATTCGTGCGAATCGAGCGAAGTGCGCCCGACCAGCTCAGTGCCGCTGTAGTACTCGTAAAGAATCGGCCCCCACCAGCCAATCATCTGCTCCTTGACCGAAGCCGGGCAAGGCGCTGCCGCGTGAATGGCGTAGCGCATGCTGCTCAGATCAAACTGCGCCTTGTCTTCTTCTGCCAGCCGCAGCAAGCGGATGAACATGGTCGGCACCCACTGGGCGTGGCTGACGCGGTAGTGCTCAATAGCGGCCAGCGCGGTGAGTGGATCAAACTTCTCCAGCATCACGCAACTGCCACCTGCCTTCATCACGTTCATGCACCAGCGCACGGGCGCGGTGTGGTAGAACGGCGCCGTCGACAAGTAGACCGATTGCGGGTCGAAATCTTTCCAGCGCGTGCGGGCATCCCCTTTGGCGGCAAAGAACTTGTTCGCATCGGCCAAGGGGCGTTTGATGCCTTTGGGCAAACCGGTGGTGCCCGACGAATAGCAAAAATCCATGCCTTGCAAGGTACTGGGCAGGCTGGCATCTGCAGGCACCGATTGCAGAAAGGATTCGTAGTTGTCAAAGCCGCTGCGTTCTGCATCCAGAATTACGCGCCGTATGGGCAAATCCTCAAGCACCTGAACATCAAAGCCTTCCAGCGTTTGCGACGAACAGAAAACGGCCTTGGCATCGCAGTCCTGCACGATGTACTTCAGCTCATCGGCCTTGAGGTGGCGGCTGATGGTGGTGTAGTACAAGCCCACCCGGAAAGCCGCCCAGATGATCTCGAAATAGCGGACATGGTTCTCCAAAAAGATGGCGATGCCGTCGCCCTCTTTCAGACCCGTAGCTACCAGCGCGGCGGCGCAACGGCGCGAGCGCTGCTCCAACTCTTGCCAGGTGACGATCTGCCCCGATGGCACCATGGCGTAGGCCATGCCCGTGGGGTTGCTTTTTGCAAATGCTTCAATGCTCGGCATCATGGGCTCCTTGCTGGCTGGCGACCTCGGGTAATGCGGCGTGCAATACCTCGGCCACGCCGTGGCTCAGCACCTTGCAGGCGCGCTCTTTCACAAACATCTCGAAGTGCATGGTTTGAGAGTCTTCTGTTGCCAGGCCTCGCCACAAGTGCAGCACCAAGGTTTCCCCCGGATGCACAGGCGCCGAGAACCGCGCCGCAATGCTGCCCAGCTTGGCCGCATCACCCGCACAAGCCAAGCGCACAATGCCTTGGGCGGCCGTGCCGTAGGTGCACAGGCCATGCAGAATGGGCTGATCAAAACCGGCCTTTTGCCACGCACTGGGCAGCGCATGGATAGGATTGCGGTCGCCGTTAAGGCGGTACAAAAGCGCAGCATTTCTGTGCGTGGGCAACTCCAGGCTTGCGTCATGCGCATGCGTTGGCGCTGCAGGCAAAGCAGGCAATGCTTCGTCACTGGCGCCAGCGCTGGCGCTGTAGCCGCCGTCGGCGCGGCAAAAAGATACGTGCTCAATTTGCGCCAGCAGCTCGCCTGTTTCGGCAAGTTGCACTTGCCGCTGCGTAGTCACCAAAGCACCCCGGCCCAGGCCTTTGTCGACCACGGACAACACGCGCGTTTGGCTGAGCAAGCTCCCTTGCGTGGGCAAGCGGCGGAAAAAGCGCATGCGGTGTTCGCCGTGGAGGATCTGCATCCAGTCGATGCCGGTGGGCGGCTCTGATGCCCAGGCGCCGGGCGCGCCCACCGTGGCCACAAAAGTGGGCAGCGCCTGGAGCTCGTACTCGGTGACAAAGCACAGCTGCTCTTGCGCCAGCGGGTCTGTCGCAACGCCTACGCTCAAGGCATAGCGAATGCAGTCGTCTGCGCTGTAGCTGTTGGTCACTGGCGCAAACGGCCAGTTTTTGACGGTTTCGTATT
Organism: Comamonas trifloxystrobinivorans; assembly: GCF_043359985.1. Taxonomy (NCBI): domain Bacteria; kingdom Pseudomonadati; phylum Pseudomonadota; class Betaproteobacteria; order Burkholderiales; family Comamonadaceae; genus Comamonas; species Comamonas trifloxystrobinivorans. The sequence continues at coordinate 180,399 of NZ_JBHZGV010000010.1, read as the reverse complement.
GCAGCATGGCTGGCTCACACAGGGTCCCAGCAGAACACTTCGGGCGAGCGCTCCAGCGGGGTGAATGCACGGCGCAGTGCCGGCAACGCATGCTGGCTCAGGCTTTGTTGATTCCAGCCCTCAGCCTGGTGCACGGAGGCCACAGGCCGAGGCTGGCTCATCACCATGATCTCGTTGCCACGCACCGCCAGTATCTGGCCGCTGACATCGGTAGCTTCATCGCCGAGCAAAAATGCCGCCACGGCCGCCACCTGCTCAGGCTTCATTGATTGCATGCGCGCCAAGCGCTGCTTTTCTGCCTCTGTCTCGCTGGGCAAGGTGCCTATCAGGCGGCTCCAGGCAAACGGTGCAATGCAGTTGGAGCGCACACCAAAGCGCTGCATGTCCAAGGCGATGGATTTGGACAAGCCCGCAATGCCCAGCTTGGCTGCCGCATAGTTGGCCTGGCCAAAATTGCCCACCAGGCCGGAGGTGGACGTCATGTGCACATAGGCACCGCTTTGCTGGTCTTTGAAAAACGGCGCCGCTGCCCGGCTAACAAAAAACGAGCCATGCAAATGCACATCCACCACAGCGCGCCACTCGTCCTCGTTCATTTTGTGAAATATGCGATCACGCAAAATGCCAGCGTTGTTGACGACGCCATCAATGCGCCCAAAGCTGTCTACCGCAGCCTGAACCATGGCTGCAGCGCCATCGCGCGTGGCTACGGAATGCGTGTCGGCCACTGCTTGCCCACCCGCAGCTTCGATCTCTCGCACCACGGCCATGGCAGGCCCATCGTCCCGGCCCTCGCCGCTGCCGCTGGAGCCCAGATCGTTCACCACCACCTTGGCGCCCAACTGCGCCAACAGCAAGGCTGTGGCGCGGCCAATGCCATTGCCAGCACCTGTTACCAGCACTACTTTGTTCTTCATCTTGCGTCTCCTACTCTCAATCCACTTTGATGTTGCCGCGCTTGATCACTTCGGCCCAGCGGCTTTTCTCAGCCAGAACAAAGCGTTCAAAATCTTCGGGGCTGCCGCCCACGGCAGAGCCGCCTTGCAAGGCAATCGTCTTGCGCACTTCCGGGTCTGCCAGCACCTTGTTGAGCTCGGCGTTGAGTGCAGTCACCACGGCCTTGGGCGTTTTGGAAGAGACGAACAAACCCAGCCAGACCGTGACATCAAAATCGGGATATCCCAGCTCCACCATCGTGGGCACATCGGGCAGCTCGGGACTGCGCTCTTTGGTGGTGACCGCAATCGGGCGCACTTTGCCGCCACGCGCCAGCGGCAAGGTGGTGATCAGGTTGTCGACCATGTAATCCACTTGCCCGGCCACCAGATCTGTCAGAGCCGGAGCGGCGCCTTTGTAGATCACATCCACAGCCTTGATGCCCGTGCGCTGGTTGAGCAGCGCACCCGCCAAGTGCCCGGACGAGCCACTGGTGGACACCGCCATGGCCAGGCCCTGGGCCTGTGAGGCGGCGTACTTTTTCAGCTCTTCCACCGATTTGACGGGCAGCTTGGGGTTGACCACCACCACGTCGGGCATGGAGAGCACGTGGATCACCGCCGACAGATCTTGGTAGGCGTACGGCAGCTTGCTTTGCAGCTCGTAATTGGCGGCGTTGGGGCCCAGGCTGCCCATCACCAAGGTACGGCCATCCGGATCAGCGCGCAGCATGTTCTGGATGCCGATGGTGCCACCCGCGCCGGCATGGTTCTCCACGATCACCGGCTGCTTGATGCGCTCGCCCAGCGTCTTGGCCACCAGGCGGCTGGTCAGATCCAGAATGCCGCCGGGCGCTCCGGGGGCAATGATCTTGAAAGGCTTGCCCATGGGCAATTGGGCATGCACATCCGGCGTTTGCGCCCCGGCTGTGACATGGGCCCCGAATACAGCCAGTGCCGCTGCACTGGCCAAAAGATGGCGTCGCTTCATGCTTGTCTCCTGAAAATGGCTGGGTTAAAATGTCCGCCTAGCGGATTTAAAAATCCGTCTAACGGTTATTTAAGACCATTTGCCGCAGACCGTCAACACGAAAAGCGGAATCGGTACTTTGGGGATCGTTAAGGGGCTCTTCCGGCCCGCAAGCCTGCTTGTGGCATCGTCCATCAGCAACACGACAAGCATGCTCTGACGCAGGGCAATACTTGCCCCCTGCGATGGCGTTGTATGGGCTGCCTGAGAGCAAGATTCAGATGAGAAAAAATGCGCGGTGCCCCATTGCCGCGCCCGGAGTATTGAGATGACGACACCTGACAGCGACGGATTTGTGCGCTCGTTTGCACGCGGCCTGGCCGTTCTTGAAGCCATGGGCAAGCGCGGCGAGCACAACGTTGCCAGCATTGCCGAGGCCACGGGCCTGCCCCGCACCGTGGCCCGCCGCATATTGCTCACGCTCACCGAGTTGGGCTATGCCGTGATCGACAGCGACAAATCCATCCACCTCACACCCAAGGTACTGAGCCTGGGCACGAGCTACCTCACATCACTGCCGTTTTGGGGGCACTCGCAACGCGTGCTGGAGCAACTGTGCATGCAAGTTCAGGAGTCTTGTGCCATAGCGGTTTTTGATGGCCAGGACGCCGTGTTTGTGCTGCGCATTCCGTCTGGGAAGATCATGTCCTTGCGGCTGGGCATGGGCAGCCCGGTGCCCGCTTACGCTACCGCCCCCGGCCGGGTATTGCTGGCCCACAGCGAAGACAGCGTCTTGGGTCGCTACCTGGAGCAGCACGAGCTGAAACCACTGACGCCCGCCACAGTGACCAACACCAGCGATTTGCAAGACTCGCTCGCACAAATCCGCAACCAAGGATACGCCTGGGTAGAGGGCGAGTTTGACGCCCACGTGGCCGGCTTGGCCGTACCCATTTACGACGAGAAAAACCAGGTCGCCGCCGCCATCAGCACCAACCTGCTGCGCTCAGAATACACGCAAGCAGAAGCGGTGGAAGAGCTGCTGCCCCAGCTGCGCCAGGCATCAGCACAACTGGCAGGTCTGGCACCGGCGTTTTTGCATACTAGGTAGGCACGGCAAGTTTTTCTACGCTGTCCGCACTTACAAAAAAGACTCAAGCTAGCGCCAAACAAGCTAGGTACTCCGCATCAATGGCTTCGTACGTGGACGCCTTGACCCAAGCGCGCGAGCCGCTTTGGTAGCCGTTGCCATAGCCCCAGGCGGCAACACGCCGTGTGGTGTGTACATCGGCCGCTATGCCTGCGTGGGCGCCGATTTCTTGCAGCTGTGCAGACTTGTGCATCAGCCGCTGCAGCCAGCGCTCCAAATGCCGCCTGCCGGCCAGCGAATCAGACTTGCTGCGGTTGCACTGCGGATGCGCCAAAACAAAGTTGTGCGCCATGTCTCTGGGGTAGAGCGCGAACGGGACGAAGTGGTCGACATCCACTCCCAGCAATGCATGGTCGCAATAAAAGCAGCGGGCACCGTCGAGTTTGCAACTGCCATTGCGCTGATGGCGCCGCACTAGCCACCGCGTGCGCTCCAGTAGTCGGCCTTTTCTGGCATCACCCAGCGCACGCCGCCGCGCGGGTCTGCCAGATCGCCCAGGTAACGCGGAATCAAATGGATGTGCAAATGCCCGATCGTCTGCCCGGCAGCAGGACCGTCGTTGATGCCGATATTGAAACCATCGGGTTGAAATTCGGCCATGGCGGCCGCCTTCGCCTGGTCCAGCAGCTCCAACAAGGCGGCGCGCTCGGCTTCGCTGGCGTCGAAGAACGATGCCATGTGCCGTTTCGGAATGACCAGGCTATGGCCTGGCGATACGGGGAAGCCATCGCGTAACCAAATTGCATGTTCGTTCTGGCCCAGAATGCGTTGCGCGGGCAAAGTGCAAAAGGGACAGGGCTTGCTGGTCATGCGTTTTTTACTAAGACGCGCCAGAACGAGGCACGGTAGATTTCAAAGGCTACTCGCGCCTCGGCTGGCTGCAGCGGTGGTGCGCGAACGATGCACTTTATGTTACATGAGCTGCGCGGTTGATGGCAAAAACTGGCGACGCCGCTGCCGGCTCCAAGCTGAGCAATCGCAATGGCCGCAAGCTCTTGCTCAGGCATTGCAGCCAGCAGTAGGTTTAGTCAGCATGGCTATTTTCACGCCAGCAAACTGGCATTCACTCGGGTGAAATGGCTCATGCGCGCAGCTGTTTTTCCGAATGCCATTGGCGATAAGCGCCCGTAGACAACGCTAAGCCAGTTCCGGCTCAGTTCAGCAGCTTGAGCAATGCCTGGGCGGATGCCTCGGAAGAACCCGGGTTCTGGCCCGTTACCAGCAGCCCATCGACCTGCACATGCGACTGCCAGTCGGCGGCCTTCGCGTAGCTGCCACCATGGGCTTTGAGCATGTCTTCCACCAGAAAGGGCACCACCTTGGTCAAGCCCACCGCTTCTTCCTCGCTGTTGCTGAACCCTGTGACGGTTTTGCCGAAGACGAGCGGCTTACCATCGGCTCCCTTGGTGTGGCGAAGCACGCCGGGAGCATGGCAGACGGCAGCGACCGGTTTGCCGGCTTGAATGGCCTGCTCGATGAGTGCGATCGACACCGGGTCTTCGGCCAGATCCCACAACGGGCCATGGCCGCCGGGGTAAAACACCGCGTCAAACTGAGCGAGCGAAACATCGGCCAGCTTCTTCGTAGTGGCCAGGGCCTGCATGGCAGCCGTATCGTTCTCGAAACGGCGGGTGGCTTCAGTCTGGAAGCCCGGTTCGTTGCTCTTCGGATCCAGCGGCGGCTGCCCGCCCTTGGGCGAAGCCAGGGTCAGCTCCGCACCCGCATCCAGAAACGTGTAGTAAGGAGCGGCGAGCTCTTCCAGCCAGAAGCCGGTTTTTTCGCCCGTGTTGCCCAGTTGGTCATGGGAGGTGAGAACAACAAGAATCTTTTTCATGGGGAGAGTCTTTCTCAGGGTATGAGATGAAAAGCGCCGACTTTTGTGAAGTGGCGCAAAGCGCAATCAGTGTTGACCAAGGCGCACCACGACCTTGCCGAAGTTTTTACCGTCCAGCAGATCAATGAAGGCTTGCGGAGCACGCTCCAGTCCGTCAACAAACTCCTCGCGCAGCTTGACCTTGCCGTCAGCAACCCAGGCGCTCATGTCGCGCAGAAAGTCTGCAAAGCCAGTGGCGTAGTGGTCGGAGATGATGAAGCCCTGCACATGCAAGCGCTTGGAGAGGATCTGCATCAGCAATTGCGGAGCGCGGTTCGGCCCGGCAGGCAACTCGGTGGCGTTGTAGTGCGCGATCAGCCCGCAAACCGGAACACGCGCACCAATGTTGAGCAGTGGCAGAACGGCTTCGAACACAGCGCCACCGACGTTCTCGTAGTACACGTCAATGCCTTGGGGCGTGGCTGCAGCCAGTTGGGCAGCGAAGTCCGGCGCACGGTGATCGATGCAGGCATCGAAACCCAGCACATCCACCGCGTACTGGCATTTGGACGCTCCGCCTGCAATGCCGATCACTCTGGCGCCCTTGAGCTTGGCGATCTGCCCGACCACCGATCCAACGGCGCCCGTGGCAGAGGCCACCACCACCGTCTCGCCCGACTTCGGTTGGCCGATGTTGAGCAGGCCGTGATAGGCCGTGAAACCAGGCATGCCCAGCACACTCAAGGCCAGGGATGGCTGCGGGATGCGCGGATCGACGACGGCCAGATCGCTGCCGTCGGACAGTGCGTACTCTTGCCAGCCCGAGAAACCCGTCACCAGATCACCCACCTTGAAGCCGGGATGGCGTGACGCCTCGACACGGCTGACCGTGCCTCCCACCATGACGGCACCCAACTCCACGGGTGCAGCGTAGGACGGGCCTTCGCTCATGCGGCCACGCATGTACGGATCGAGCGACAGGTAGACTGTGCGCAGCAGCACCTGTCCCTGCGCTGGTTGCGGGATGGCTTGCTGCGCGATGCGAAAGTCGGTGGGCTTGGGGGCACCGACCGGGCGGGACTGCAGGACGATTTGTTGATATTTGGCTGTTGCGGTGGACACGGTTTTCTCCATGAGGTTGGCTTCAAAGGCTGGCTTCGAGAATGCGGCGGCTGACGTCTAGGGTCACATCGTTGCGCTCACCCAAACCGGTCATGTGGTGCGCTTCGAGCTGCCCGATCAAGGCATCGATGTCCGTGGCGCCCAGACCATGGTCGGCCAATCGGGTGCCAACGCCGAGGCTCTCGAAAAATCTGCGTGTGCGCTCGATGGCGGTGTCAATGCGCTGGTCTTCACTGCCCTCGGTGAGGTTCCAGACACGCGTGGCGTACTGCAGCAGCTTGGCCCGCTTGGCCTCGCGACGCACCTGCAGGTTGGCTGGCAGCACGATGGCGAGCGTGCGTGCATGGTCGATGTTGTGGAGCGCGGTCAGTTCATGCCCGATCATGTGGGTGGACCAGTCCTGCGGAACACCGGCGCCAATCAGCCCATTGAGGGCCAAGGTGGCGGTCCACATCAGATTGGCGCGAGCTTCAGGGATCGCGGGCTGCGCGATGGCCTGCGGGCCAATCTCGATCAGCGTCTGCAACAAGCCTTCGGCAAAGCGGTCCTGAACCCGAGCATCCACAGGATAGGTCAGGTATTGCTCCACCACGTGCACGAAGGCGTCGACCACGCCGTTGGCAAGTTGCCGCTCGGGCAAGGTATAGGTCTTGGTCGGGTCCAGCACCGAGAACTGCGGAAATACCTGCGGACTCATGAAGGCCAGCTTGGCTTGTGTGGCCTTGCGTGTGATGACGGCCCCGTTGTTCATCTCCGAGCCCGTAGCCGGCAAGGTGAGCACGCTGCCGAAGGGCAGTGCCCGAGCAATGCCGGCGCCACGGGTTTCGAGGATGGTCCATGGATCGCCGTCATAAAGCGCCGCAGCTGCCACGAACTTGGTGCCGTCGATGACCGAGCCGCCGCCCACGGCCAGCAGAAAATCGAAGCCTTTCTCTCGGATCAATTGCACCGCGCCCATCAAGGTCTCGAAGCTCGGATTGGGCTCGATGCCACCGAACTCCTCGAACGCACGTGCGCCCAGAGCGTTTTGCACTTCGGCCAACGTGCCGTTCTTGCGGGCACTCTCACCACCGTACAGAATCAAAACACGGGCATCGGCAGGCACCAGCTCGTTCAGGCGCTCCACGCTGCCGGCACCGAAGACGATGCGCGTGGGGTTGTAGAAATCAAAGTGAAGCATCGTGCGTCCTTTCATTAGTAGACCAGTCGTCTAGAATCGAGGCAAAAAAAAGCGCCTGGCTTTCCCATGCAACTAGGAAGCCAAGCCCAGCAAACGTTGTGTGGCAAAGAGCGCCGCCTCCATGGGCGCGCGGTCGCGGGTAATTTTGGCGCGCACACTGGCGCCCAGCCACAGTTGGTAGAGCGTGGTCGCCATTTGCGTGGTGTCTCCTACCGAGGCCAGCGAGCCCTCGGCCACAGCGGCATCCAACGACCTTGCCAGCCGCGCAATGATGCAGTCTGTGCCTTGGTGCAGCGCCGCGCGCATGGACTCGGACAAGTCGCTCACCTCGGCGGCCAACTTCACCGCCAGGCACTTGCCTCTGGGATCGCAGGTAGCTTGGCTTTCGAGCCAGTTCTGCCAATAACCCATCAGGCGCTGCGCGTGAGACAGGCCCGGCAAATTCAGCTGCACTTCCAGCGCATCCATGTACTCGGCAAAGTAGCCTTTCAGCATGGCTTCGCCAAATGCTTCCTTGGAGCCGAAGTAATGGTAGAACGAGCCCTTGGGCACATTGGCCGTCTGAAGAATTTCGTTCAATCCCACCGCAGCAAAGCCCTTGCCGCCCATGATGACCTGGGCGGTATCCAGAATGTGCTGACGCACGTCGACAGGGGCAGCAATCGAATTCATGCGCGCATTCTAGAGGCTATTAGACCAGTCGTCTACAAACGTATTCAGAAAACCCGCATCGTCCTGCGGCCATCGGCTGCGCTGCAACGTGACCATCGATGCCGGGTACCGCCAAGCGCCAAACACCTTTCTGCAGTACGCCGAAGCCCTACCCGAACCAGACCCGCAGTAAGCCCCATAGAAAAAGGACTTAGCTCCTCTCGAAGCTAAGTCCTTATCTGTTTGGTCGGAATGGCGGGATTCGAACTCGCGACCCCTTGCACCCCATGCAAGTGCGCTACCAGGCTGCGCTACATTCCGAAGACTTAGATTATACAAGCAGTTTGGCACCCGCCAGACAAACTGCGGCAATGTGCGAGAAGCAAGCCCACCATGGCAGCGCCATCGCTGCGGAAGGCAGAAATAGAAAAAGGGTCCTGGCTTTTCAGCTAGGACCCTTGTCTGTTTGGTCGGAATGGCGGGATTCGAACTCGCGACCCCTTGCACCCCATGCAAGTGCGCTACCAGGCTGCGCTACATTCCGAAGACATTGATTATAACCTCAGTTTTCGGCCTCACCAGAAAGAATGCGGCGAATTTCGGCCAATTCGATGGCCGCCTGCTTCCAGGTGACCGGTTCGCTGCTGGCCAAAGCGGCATCAGCCAAACCGGCATCGCTGCCCTGCTCGTCCAAACCAAAGGCAAAAGCAGCATCGTCAGACAATGCATCCAGCATGGCCTGGCCGCGTGGCAAGGCTTGCAGCTGGTTGCGGGCGCCGCTGATGGTGAAGCCGCGCTCGTACAGCAGCTCGCGGATGCGACGAATCATCAGCACTTCGTGGTGCTGGTAATAGCGCCGGTTGCCACGGCGTTTGACGGGGCGCAGCTGCGTGAACTCCTGCTCCCAATACCGCAGCACATGTGGCTTGACGTCGCACAGCACCGAGACTTCACCGATGGTGAAGTAGCGCTTGGCGGGGATGGGAGGGAGCTGTTTGTCCATGGGCAAATTGTAGACAGCCGCCAAGGCGGCTGTGTTGCACAAAAGCACGGGAGCCGGATGAACGGCCCACGTGGCACGCCGATTGGCGGCGCCGTGGCGTCAACCCGGCGGGTGGCCTGCCTTCAGGCCTGGTCAGCCGGCGCCTGGACCGAGTCTTTGAGCTTGCCGCTGGCGTGGAAGGTGACCACGCGGCGCGCCTCGATCGGCACTTCTTCACCGGTGCGCGGGTTGCGGCCCGGGCGGGCTTTTTTCATGCGCACCTGGAAGTTGCCGAAGCTGGAAAGCTTGACGTCTTCGCCCTTGACCAGGCTTTCGGCGATCAGGTCGAAGAAAGCATCGACCATGTCCTTGGCTTCGCGCTTGTTCAGGCCGATGTTGTCAAACAGCATGTCGGCCAGCTGCGCCTTGGTCAGCGCGGGTTGCTCCAGGCTTTCTACTGTGAATTCCATAACAGTCCTCGCAATACCGTTTAGCGCAGGCGGGCGCCAACGCTTTGTTTGAGTTGCTCCAACACGGCTTGCATGGCGGTGTCGATCTCGGTGTCTTCCAGCGCACGTTCGTCGTTGCCCAGCGTCAGGCGCACGGCCAGGCTCTTTTCGTCCTGGGCCAGGCTACCCGCCGCGGCTTCTTCGCCAGCCTTGAGCTTTTTGGGGCGGAACACGTCGAACAAGACTGCATTACGCAAGATACCACCGACCGAGGCCGCTTGGATAGCCGTCATGACTTGTGCGTGGGTAACAGCTTCCTTCACCACCACGGCGATATCGCGCTCCACGGCCTGGTGCTTGGCCACGGGCTTGAACACTGGTACTTGGCGGGCCAGCACAGCATCCAGCTCCAGTTCGAACATCACCGGTGCCTGGGCCAGATCCCACTCTTGGCGCCACTTGGGATGCAGCTCGCCAACAAAGCCGATGGCCTTGCCGTCCAGCAGCACGCGGGCGCAACGGCCAGGATGCATGGCAGGGTGTTCAGCAGGCTCGAACACAGGCTTGGCCGGTGCCAGCAGGGCTTCCACATCGCCCTTGATGTCGTAGAAATCGACCTTGGCTTCGGCACGGCACCATTGCAGTTGGTCAGCAGCGCCGTAGGCCAAACCGGCCACGCGCATGGGCTGGTAAAAGCCTTTGACGGTGGTGTCGGATTCAACGACCGATTCGTCCTTGAAGAACACACGGCCCAGCTCAAACACGCGCACACGTTGGGCCTTGCGGTCCACGTTGAACTTGAGCACTTGCAGGAGCGAACCCAGCAGCGACGAGCGCATCACGCTCAGGTGACTGGCAATCGGGTTGAGCAGCTTGATGGCGTTGTTATTGCCAGCCAGCTCTTGCTCCCACTTTTCTTCAACAAAGCTGAAGTTGATGGTTTCCTGGTAGCCCAGGGCGGCCAGTTCGTGGCGCACGCCAAACGGGCTGCGTTGGTTCTCAGCGCGCAACTTGGGCGAGATGGGAGCCAGCGGCTTGGTGGTCGGCAGGTTTTCGTAGCCGATCATGCGGGCCACTTCTTCGATCAAGTCTTCTTCCAGATTGATGTCGAAGCGGAAGGTGGGAGCCGTCACACTGACCACCCCTTCGGAAGCCACCGTAGCGGGCAGGCCCAAACCGTTCAGCGCATCCAGCACTTGCTGTTGCGTGACGGGCATGCCGATGACCTTGGCCGCACGGGCCACGCGCAGTTGCACGGTCTTGGGCGCAGGCATGTTTGGCTTTTGGTCGTCCATGGCGCCGACTTGCGTCTCGGGCGTGCCGCAGATTTCCAGCACCAGTGCGGTAATGCGCTCGATGTGTTCGGTGGTGAACTCAGGGTCTACACCGCGCTCGAAGCGGTGGCCAGCATCGGTCGAGAAGTTGAAGTGACGCGAGCGGCCAGCAACTGCCTTGGGGAACCAGAAAGCGGCTTCGATGTAGATGTTCTTGGTGTCATCCGACACAGCGGTGGCGTCGCCACCCATGATGCCGGCCAGCGATTCCAGGCCATGCTCATCGGCGATCACGCCGACTTTGATGAAGTCGTCGATCTTGATGGTGTTGCCGTTGAGCAGCTTGAGGGTTTCGCCCTCTTTGCCCCAGCGCACGTTCAGGCCACCGCTGATCTTGTCCAGGTCAAAGATGTGGCTGGGGCGGCCCAGCTCGAACATGACGTAGTTGGAGATGTCGACCAATGGCGAGACGCCACGCTGGCCACAACGGGCCAGACGGTCCAGCATCCACTGGGGCGTTTTCACTTGCGTGTTGACGTTACGAACGATGCGGCCCGAGAAGCGGCCGCACAGGTCGGTCGCTTCAATCTTGACGGGCAGCTTGTCTTGCGTGGCCACGGCGGCAGCGGGGAAAGACAGCGGCTTGAGCGGCGTGCCGGTCAGCGCCGACAGCTCGCGCGCCACGCCGTACACGCTCAGGCAGTGCGCCAGATTGGGCGTGAGCTTCAGGGTGAACAGTGTGTCGTCGAGGTTGAGATACTCGCGCACATTCTGGCCCAGCGGCGCATCGAGCGGCAGCTCCAGCAGGCCGCCGTGGTCGTCGGCAATGCCCAGCTCTTTGGCCGAGCACAGCATGCCAAAGCTTTGCACGCCGCGCAGCTTGCCGATCTTGATTTTGAAGGGCTTGCCATCAGCACCGGGCGGCAGCTCGGCGCCCACCGTAGCGCAAGGCACGCGGATGCCGACGCGGGCATTGGGCGCACCGCAAACAATGTTCAGCAACTCTGGGCCGCCCACATCGACCTGGCAGACACGCAGACGATCTGCGTCGGGGTGTTGCACAGCTTCTTTGATTTCGCCAACGACGATGCCGGTGAAGGCAGGGGCCACCGGGTCGAGTTCTTCGACCTCCAGGCCTGCCATGGTCAGGGTATCGGCCAGCTCTTGGGTCGTCAGCTTCGGGTTGCAGTACTCGCGCAACCAGGATTCAGGAAATTGCATAGTCAGACTCTTTGGCTTTCAGGCCAGTGCTGGTTGGGCAGCCACTGGCCAAGGCGTTCTTGCTTTCAAAACAGGAGCGGGTGTGCTGTGGGGCCGACGCTGGTATCCAGCATTTCAACCCAGGGAAGCAGCAGCAGCCGCTCGCTTTTCAATCACTGAAACTGCGACAGGAAACGGATATCGCCGTCGAAGAACAGGCGCAGGTCGTTCACGCCATAGCGCAGCATGGTCAGGCGATCGGGGCCCATGCCAAAGGCAAAGCCGATGTATTTCTCGGGGTCCAGGCCCATGTTGCGCACCACGTTGGGGTGCACCTGGCCGGCGCCCGAAACTTCCAGCCACTTGCCAGCCAGCGGGCCGCTTTGGAACTGGATGTCGATTTCCGCCGATGGCTCGGTGAACGGGAAGAAGCTGGGGCGGAAGCGCAGCACCAGATCGTCCTGTTCGAAAAAGGTTTTGCAGAAATCGGTGAAGACCACTTTCAGGTCTTTGAAGCTGACGTTCTCGCCAATCCACAGGCCTTCGCACTGGTGGAACATGGGCGAGTGGGTGGCATCCGAATCCACGCGGTAGGTGCGGCCCGGCGCGATCACGCGGATCTCGGGCATGCTTTGGCCAGCGTCGATCAGGTTGCGGTAGCGCTTGACGTGCTGCACCGCGTGGCGCACCTGCATGGGGCTGGTGTGCGTGCGCAGCAGGTTGGGCGCGTGCTGCGTGCCACCTTCTACGTAGAAGGTGTCGTGCATGGAGCGCGCGGGGTGGTCTTCGGGCGTGTTGAGCGCGGTGAAGTTGAACCAGTCGGATTCGATCTCGGGGCCTTGTGCCACTTCAAAACCCATCGAGCCAAAAATGCCTTCGATGCGCTCCATGGTGATGGAGACCGGGTGCAGGCCACCTGCGCCACGGCGGCGACCGGGCAGGCTCACGTCCAGCACTTCGGCTTTCAGATGGGCTTCCAGCTCGGCATCGGCCAGGGCTTTGCGGCGGGCGGTCAGGGCCGCTTCGATGGCCTGCTTGGCCACGTTGATGGCAGCACCGCGCGATTTTTTCTCTTCGACGGAAAGCTGCGCCATGCCCTTCATGAGCTCGGTCATCTTGCCCGACTTGCCCAGAAACTGCGCCTTGGCGTTTTCCAGATCAGCGGGGGTGTGGGCTTGCGCAAACAACTGCTTGGCGCTTTCGACCAGAGAATCCAACTCGTTCATACCGACTCTTTATCGATTCTTGAAAATAAACAAGGGCTAGTGCCTTTTCAAGCCCTAGCCCTTGCTGTGTTGCACCAGCAGCTACTAAACGGAGAGTAACTACCGATCGTGACCTCAGGCAGCCAGCTTGGCCTTGACTTGGTCGACGATGGCTGCAAAAGCGGCCTTGTCGTGCACGGCGATATCGGCCAGCATCTTGCGGTCGATTTCGATGGCAGCCTTCTTCAGGCCGTTGGCGAATTGGCTGTAGGTCAGGCCCAGTTCACGTGCAGCAGCATTGATACGAGCGATCCACAGTTGGCGGAACACGCGCTTCTTGTTGCGACGGTCACGGTAGGCATACTGACCAGCCTTCATGACGGCTTGCTTGGCAACGCGGAAGACGTTACCACGGCGGCCACGGAAACCCTTAGCAAGGGCCAGAACTTTTTTGTGACGGGCGCGAGCCGTTACACCACGTTTGACGCGAGGCATGTGTTTTCTCCTTGTTCGTCAGTGAATTACAGGCCCATGCCGGGCAGCATCTGTGCCATGTGACCCATGTTGGTCTCATGCACGTTCACTGCACCACGCAGATGGCGCTTGTTCTTGGTGGTCTTCTTGGTCAGGATGTGACGCTTGAAGGCTTGACCGCGCTTGACGGTGCCACCTGGACGAACGCGAAAACGCTTCTTCGCGCTGCTCTTGGTCTTCATTTTGGGCATGTGAATGCTCCTTATGGATTGTGCTCGTGAGGCGTTCAGACCACTTGGCTGAACTTGTTGGCCCCGAGCCACTTTTGCGACAGACCGGAAACCCTATCCATCTAAGAAAGTGCAGCTACCCGCAGCCAACGCATGCACACATGCGCCAGTGCAAAAAGCAGCTCTCCCTATAAAAACCGAAGGCGGCTGAGCGCCGCCTGTCGGAATTTGCTATTTTAAGCGATTTTTCAAGCCGCCGCTACTGGGGCTTTATCGCCTTCGGCAGATTTACCACCGCCGGCAGCGCCTGCAGCACCGGGCTTCTTGCGCGCCGGAGCGATCATCATGATCATCTGGCGGCCTTCCAGCTTGGGAAACTGCTCGACCTGGATGGTATCGGCCAGCTCGTCGCGGATGCGGTTGAGCAGGTCCATACCCAGGCTTTGGTGCGTGATTTCGCGGCCACGAAAGCGCAGCGTCACCTTCACCTTGTCGCCGTCAGCCAGGAAGCGCTTGATGTTGCGCATCTTGACGTTGTAGTCACCATCATCGGTACCGGGGCGGAACTTGACTTCCTTGATGTCGATGACGGTTTGCTTGGCCTTGGCTTCGGCCGCCTTCTTCTGCTCTTGGTACTTGAACTTGCCGTAGTCCATCAGGCGACAGACCGGCGGCACGGCCGTGGCGGCGATTTCCACCAGGTCGACGTCCAGCTCGCCCGCCATGCGCAGTGCTTCCATCAGCGGCACGATGCCCAGAGGTTCATTGTTAGGACCGGACAGGCGCACTTCAGAGGCCTGGATCTCACGATTCAGACGGTGTTTGCGCTCTTCGCGGTGGCGGCGATCACGAAATTCAGTAGCTATGGCTTTCACCCTAAAAATTTAAAAGCTACGACAGCGTAGCTGCTAAGACGCAGTCCACGCTGTCCAAAGCCCACTTACCAGAGAGTTTTATGCTTTAGAGGCGATGTCTTGAGCCATCAGATCGACGAAGGCATCCAGAGACATCACACCGAGGTCTTTACCGCCCCGGGCGCGCACTGCTACGGCACCAGCTGCCTTTTCCTTGTCGCCGGCGACGAGGATGTAGGGCAGCTTTTGCAACGAATGCTCACGTATTTTATACGTAATCTTCTCGTTGCGCAGATCGGTAACCACACGCAGGTCTTGGTGTGGCAAGGCCTTACGCAGTTTGTCGGCCACTTCCTGCACGTAATCGGCCTGTGCGTCGGTGATGTTGAGGATGGCCACTTGCGTGGGCGCCAGCCAGGTGGGCAGCGCGCCAGCGTGCTGCTCGATCAGAATGCCGATGAAGCGTTCGAGCGAGCCGACGATGGCACGGTGCAACATGATCGGGCGGTGGCGGTTGCCGTCTTCACCAACGAATTCGGCATCCAGGCGCTCGGGCAGGTTCGGGTCGACCTGGATCGTGCCGCATTGCCATTCGCGGCCCAGCGCGTCCTTCAAGGTGTACTCGATCTTGGGGCCGTAAAAAGCGCCTTCGCCGGGCAGGTATTCAAAATCGCAGCCCGATGCACGCAGACCTTCGGCCAGCGCGGCCTCGGCCTTGTCCCAGCTCTCTTCGGTGCCGATGCGCTTTTCCGGACGGGTCGACAGGCGGTACAAGATGTTGGTAAAGCCAAAATCCTTGTAGACCTTTTGCAACAGCGAGGTAAAAGCCGTCACTTCGGCCTGGATCTGATCGGGCATGCAGAAGATGTGGCCGTCGTCTTGCGTGAAGGCGCGCACCCGCATGATGCCGTGCAGCGAGCCGGTGGGCTCGTTGCGGTGGCAGTTGCCGAACTCGCCAAAGCGCAGCGGCAGATCGCGGTAGCTCTTGATGCCTTGCTTGAAGATCAGGATGTGGCCCGGGCAGTTCATCGGCTTGAGCGCGTACTCGCGCTTTTCCGATTCGGTGGTGAACATGTTCTCGCGGTACTTGTCCCAGTGACCGGTTTTCTCCCACAGGCTCTTGTCCAGAATCTGCGGCGCCTTCACTTCCTGGTAGCCGTTGTCGCGGTACACCTGGCGCATGTACTGCTCCACCTCTTGCCAGATGGACCAGCCCTTGGGGTGCCAGAACACGGTGCCGGGCGAGCACTCGTCAATGTGGAACAGATCGAGCTCACGGCCGAGCTTGCGGTGGTCGCGCTTCTCGGCTTCTTCCAGCATGTGCAGGTATTGCTGCAGCTCATCCTTGCTGGCCCAGGCCGTGCCGTAAATGCGTTGCAGCATCTCGTTGTGGTGGTCGCCGCGCCAGTAAGCGCCCGCCACCTTCATCAGCTTGAAGTGCTTGAGCTTGCCGGTGCTGGGCACGTGCGGGCCGCGGCACAGGTCTTCAAACTTGCCTTCGCGGTACAGGCTGACTTCTTCGTTGCTGGGGATCGAGGCAATGATCTCGGCCTTGTAGTCTTCGCCAATGCCCTTGAAGTAGCTCACCGCTTCGTCACGCGGCAGCACACGGCGCACCACAGGCTCGTCCTTGCCGGCCAGCTCGGTCATCTTTTTCTCGATGGCGGCCAGGTCTTCGGGCGTGAAGGGACGCTTGTAGCTGAAGTCGTAGTAGAAGCCGTTTTCAATGACGGGGCCGATGGTCACTTGCGCATCGGGGAACAGCTCTTTGACAGCGTAAGCCAGCAAGTGGGCGGTAGAGTGGCGAATCACTTCCAGGCCGTCTTTGTCCTTGGCGGTCACGATGGCCAGCGGCGCATCTTGCTCGATCACATAGCTGGTGTCGACGACCTTGGCGTTATCGCCAATACCGACCTTGCCGGCCAGCGCAGCCTTGGCGAGGCCGGCGCCAATCGAAGCGGCCACCTCGGCCACCGACACCGGGCCGGGATAGTCGCGCTTGGAACCATCGGGGAGCGTAATTTGAACCATAAATATTCCTGTGATCCTGTGAAATCTGTGGGCTGTCAGCAACCGCGCCGGCCAGAATGCAAAAAGCGCGGAACCGGTCCGCGCTTTGGGTGTGTGTGAGGAGGAAGACGATCAACAATCGTGCAGGCGCGAACCACCGGCCTTAATGGCCAGCCAAACCTCCAGCGGTCGTCGTTCGCGGTGTCATAACCGAATCTGCCTTTCTCGCTCTTGTGCAGGGTTGAAGAGTAAAACGTGTGCATTTTCCCACAAACTGGGCGCTTGCGCAGTGCACCGTTGCAACGCGCATGCACAATGCTTTGTAATAATCAAAAAGATAGCAGACCCTGACGATTTGATATGCCTTGTCGCACCGCCCGCTCCCTTGGAATTTCCGCATGCCTGACTGCGTTATTGCTGACCGGTTGCGCCGATACGCCTGCCGTGCGCGGCAAAGTGCCCGAGCGCGATATGGAGACCAAGGAGTGGGGCCAGTCCGACGTCAACCGCATGGCCACACTCAGCATCCACGCCAATCTGCAAAGCCTGTACCTGCTGATGGACAAGCTCTACCGCCGCAATCCGCAAGAGTGGCGCAAGGGCGGCTTTGACAGCCGCGAGCAGGCGATCCAGGCCGTCAAGGACGCGATAGAGAACGAGCAGCCCTGGCCCGATCTGATGGACCAGCGCGACATTGAAGGCATGAGCATGGCCTTAGCGCCCGAGTTCTCGGGCGACCGCGTGGCCGCCTTCACCTGGGCCACGGCCGACATGCTGATCACCGCCTATGGCGGCCGCACCACGCTCTACCTGATCCACGGGCTCGATGCGCAAATGGTCTACAACGCCTCGCGCAACCTCGAAATCGCCAACTGGATGCTCACCCACCGCAAACTGGCCAACGGCCAGCCCATGCTGCTGACCAACGAAATCAACGCCAGCCAGCGCAACCTGAGCTTTGAACGCGAGTTCGGCAAGATGATTGCGCGCAACGATCTGATGGCCGATGTGGTGTCCGAGAAGTACCGCCGCGCCGTCATCGGCTATGTGCAAGGCCTGGCCGGCGGCAGTCTGCTGCAGTTTCTGCCCGTGCAGGCAGTGGCGCGTTAATCCTGAACCGGCGCTACCGCTCCACGCATTTCCGCTTCACCCTCGCTTCACACACTTCCTGCTCGCTTCACCCTGCGCGGTCACAGTTCGTGCACAAACAGGAGAGAAGCCCATGCACCCTACCACCGCAACAACCGCTACCGACCCACTGGCCAACACCGCAGCCGGCAACGTCCACCCCGCCTGCTACGAGCAGCCCAGCCGCTGCCGGCCTTGGTTGGCAGCGTTGTCGGGAGCGTTCACGACGGTCTTCTACGCCTTTTTCGCCCTTGGTGTCGGCGGCGCCCTCTCAGGCATCATGGGTGGGTTCATCGGCAGCGCTGTGTTCCTTCTGGCAATGGCCGCCTGCGCTCCCGGCTTACTGCTCTTCGCTCTGTGGAACGCCATGTCCGCACCTATCGAAGGCCCACTCGAAACTGCGCTGCACTTCGAACGCCAGATGCAAGGCATGCTGATCGCCGGCGTTGGCAGCCTGCTGTTTTGGGCCTGTCTTGGTGGCGCATTGGGCTACTGGCGCTGCGTGCGCAAGCAGCGCCGCTCAACTTCTTAATACACAGCGCCTCACGCAGTTTTCCCAAGCCTTCTACACTCGGCCTCTTGCGATTTAACTCCCGAGTGACTGCGTTATGAACACCCGCTCCTGGCTGGAAAAATTGGTGGCTTTTGACACCACCAGCCGCAACTCCAACCTGGCCCTGATCGAAACCGTGCGCGACGACCTCGCGCGCCAGGGCCTCAAGGTCGAGCTAATCCATTCGCCCGAAGGCGACAAGGCCAATCTGTTTGCCACCCTGCCCGCCGACGACGGCAGCACCCAAGGCGGCATCGTGCTCTCGGGCCACACCGATGTGGTGCCGGTGGACGGCCAGAACTGGGACACCAACCCCTTTGCGCTGACCGAAAAAGACGGCAAGCTGTTTGGCCGTGGCAGTGCCGACATGAAGGGCTACATCGCCGCCTCGCTGGCACTGGTGCCCGAGTTCATTGCCATGCCGCGCAAAAAACCGCTGCACATTGCCCTGTCGTACGACGAAGAAGTGGGCTGCGCTGGCGCCCCCGTGATGCTGCGCGCCTTGCAAGCCCGTGGCCAGGTGGCAGACGGTTGCGTGGTGGGCGAGCCCACCAGCATGCAAGTGGTGGTGGCGCACAAAGGCATCAACCTGTACCGCTGCAAAGTGCATGGCAAGGCCGCGCATTCGTCGCTCACGCCCAAGGGCTGCAACGCCATTGAGTACGCTGCGCGCCTGATCTGCCATATCCGCGATGTGGCCGACCAGTTCAAGGCCCAAGGTCCGTACGACGAGTTCTACGACGTGCCTTTCACCACCATGACCACCAACCAGATCTCGGGCGGCATCGCGGTCAACACCATCCCCGAGCTGTGCGAGTTCAACTACGAGTTCCGCAACCTGCCGGGCATGACGGCGGAGAGCATCCAGGCCAAGGTCGAGAGCTATGTGCACGACGAGCTGCTTCCCCGCATGCAGCGCGAGTTTGCCGATGCCCGCATCGACATCGAAACCGGCCCCTATGCCCCGGCGCTGGAAGCCAGCGAGCAAGCCGCCATCACCGCCCTGGTGCGCGCGCTGACCGCCGACACCACCAAGCGCAAGGTGGCTTATGGCACCGAAGCCGGCCTGTTCCAGAACATCGGCATTCCAACCGTGGTCTGCGGCCCCGGCAACATCGAGCAGGCGCACAAGCCCAACGAGTTTGTCGAAATCAGCCAGCTCGAAGCCTGCGAGCGCTTTCTGCGCAAGCTCGGCCAGTCGCTCTAAGCAGCACTGCGCTTACCACCAGCCCGCCCCCACAAAGGCGGGCTTTTTTCCGCCTGCCCCACAGCAAAGCCCGTACCATCTCGCCCTATGAGCACCCAATACGAAGCCATCAAAGCCGCCGACCTTTTCCCGACCGCTTTTCGCGTAGCGCCGCCCGCCGAACTGGGCGAGCGCAAGATGACGCCACGCAAGCCGGGGCTGATGATTGTGCGCAGCCTTGAATCAGCCACCGACGCTGAACGCGCTGCACTCAAGGCTGCGCAGCCCACCGAGACAGCAACCGCGCCTGCCGATGCCGCAGCGAGCGCCGAATCTGCAGAAGCCAAAGCCAATGCGCCCCAGCGCATTTTGCTGCCTGCGCAATGGGGCTTGGTGCCGCAATGGGTGAAATCGGCATCAGATGGCAAGCTGCGTGCCACCAAGCTGGTCACGGCCAAATACGACACCGTATCTACCGCCACGGCTTTCCGCGAAGCCTGGCTCAACAACCAGCGCTGCATCGTGCCCATGCAAGCCTTCATCACCGACGATTACCGTGGCGGAGGCCGCCCCAAGCCCACACGCATTGCCCGCGTCGACGGCCTGCCCATGGGCGTGGCCGGCGTGTGGGCGCGCTGGACAGACCCGGAAGACGGCAGCGAGCTGCTGAGCTACGCCATCATCACCGTCAACGCCAATGCCCACGGTTTGATGAACCGCTACCAGGCCCAGGGCAGCGAAAAAAGCATGCCCGCCATACTGAACGAAGGCTCATACGACGCCTGGCTCAACGCCACCGCCGCCAAAGCCAAGGAGTTTTTGCGCGCCTACCCCGCACAAAAGCTGCTCGCCAACCCGGTAGAAAAAGGCCGCAAGAATCCGCTGGGGATTTGAGAGGCTTGGATTCGAATACACCGGGTTGCGCGAGTGACCCGACGAACGCTGCCAATGGCTCTGGCGTTGAGAGTTTTCGTTTCCAGGTGGCAGCAGAGACGCTCATGCTTTGTTGCAAGGCTTTACCATACCGAAGTATTGTCTGCAGCCTTGCGTCGCGCCTGAGCGCCTCTGCTGCCATTGAGGGGAAAATCCACAATGGCGCGTACGCTGCAAAAGTCGCTATTTGAATATCGGCTTACCCGTCACCCACCAGGCTTCTCAAGCTAACCGCGCGGATGGTGCTGAGAATGCAAGTGTTTGAGCCGCTCGCGCGCCACGTGCGTGTAGATCGTGGTGGTCGAGATGTCGGCATGGCCCAGCAGCAATTGCACCACTCTCAAGTCGGCGCCATGGTTGAGCAAGTGCGTGGCAAAGGCGTGGCGCAAGGTATGCGGTGACAGCGGCGCGGTGATGCCGGCCAGCTGCGCGTATTTTTTCACGATCATCCAGAAGGCCACGCGTGTCATGCCGCCGCCCCTGCTGGTGACAAAAAGATCAGCGCTCTGGCGGCCGTTCAAGATGGCGGGCCGCGCATCGCTCAGATAACGTTCCAGCCATTGCTGCGCCACCTGGCCGAACGGCACCAACCTCTCCTTGCTGCCCTTGCCCATGACGCGCAACACGCCTTCGGCCAGGCCCACTTGCACGCTTTTGAGCTCCACCAACTCTGACACGCGCAGGCCGCTGGCGTACATCAGCTCCAACATGGCCCGGTCGCGCAGGCCGAGCGGATGGCCCACATCGGGCGCTTCCAGCAAGGCCTCGACCATTTGCGTCGTCATCGTCTTGGGCACGCGCAACGGCTGCTTGGCAGCCAACAGGCGAATCGTAGGATCGGCACTGATCAATTGCTCGCGCAGCGCCCAATGGAAAAAGCGCTTCAACACCGTCAGACGCCGGTTGGCCGTGGTGGCCTTATCGCCAATTTTGGCGGCGAAGAATGCTTGCAGCTGCGCCTCCTGGCTTTGCTCCAGCGCCGTGTCAGGGTGCTCAGCGCTCAGCCAGTGGCCGTACAGAGTCAGATCGCGCCGATACGCTGCAAGGGTATTGCGCGCCAAGCCGTCTTCCAGCCACACCGCGTCAATAAACCGGTCGATAGCCGGATGCGCTGCCGGTGCAGGCTGGGAGACAGAAGTAGATTTTTTGGGGCGAGCCATGCGCCGATGATGGCACGAAAACGCCGCGTGCTCGGCCTGCGCGCTGGCCCGTTTTTGCCGATACAGCAGCCAGCGCATACATCACATGGCGTTTGCCTCGCAAGGCCGTCCAACACGCCTGCCAACACAGCGCCAGCCTTGCGCAACTGCGCTATTTCGCCACTTTGACTCTGCCGCATAGCGCTTTTGCAAATACCCAAATTGACAGTGAAACTCCACTCTATGTGCAGCTGGTCTTGCTTGCTCTGCAGCGGCCATCGTGAACGCCAGCAAACCAGCGCAACTCTCGCAGGCTGTTGGCTGTTGGCTGTTGGCTGTTGGCTGTTGGCTGTTGGCTGTTGGCTGTTGGCTGTTGGCTGTTGGCTGTTCAGGATGTCCTACCCCCTTTCAGCCAGCGCCTGCGGACGCAGCAAACGCCGGCGGTTTGGCTGCCGCAGGACAGCCAAACTTCGTGCACTGACTTGCAGACGCTGTTTGAACGGAGCGCTTTGGCGCGGAGTGAGTTCGTCTGCACGCCGGCGTTTGTTGTGGCCGCAGGTTGCCCCGATTGCCCCGCTTTGCGGGGCGGTCGGGGACGCTGGATGTAGGGCACGCTTCTTTGCCTTCTTTCTTGCCGTGCAGCAAGAAAGAAGGTCGCCCGCCGGGGCGAATTCCCGGCATCTGCGCGAAGCGCAGACCTCTCCGCTGAGGACGCAGATGCTTACCACTCGGCGCCCTCGAAGCCCAGCTGTGGCGCCTGATACAGCAAGAAAAAAGCCGCCAGCTTACGCGGGCGGCTTTAGTACGAAGCTTAGAGCAATCAGTCCAGCTTCAGGTCCTGCTTCTTCACCACATCCTTGTACACGGCAAACTCGGCCTTGATCTGGTCGGCAAACTGCTCTGGCGAGTTGCCCACCACCAGCGAGCCGGTGTCTTCGATGCGCTTGCGCACGGCGGGGTCAGCCAGCACTTTCTTGGTGGCGGCGTTGATCTTGTCGACCACTTCCTTGGGCAGGCCCTTGGGGCCGAGGATGCCGTAGAAAGCCATACGGTTCACCGGCTCCAGACCCACTTCCTTGAAGGTAGGCACATCGGGCAGCACGGCCAGGCGCTCAGGCGCAGCCACCACGATGGGCACCAGGCGGTTGTCCTTGACGAAAGGCAGGGTCGAAGGCAGGTTGTCCAGAATCATGTTGACCTGGCCAGCCACCGTGTCGTTGAGCGCCGGGCCCGCACCACGGTAGGCGATGTGGGTCATCTGGATGCCGCTCAGGCTCTTGTACAGCTCCATCAGCATGTGCTGGATGCCGCCGGTGCCCGAGGACGAGTAGCTGTACTTGTTGGGGTTCTTCTTGAGTTCGGCCTCAAACTCCTTGTAGTTCTTGGCCGGGAACTTGGGGTTCACCGCAATGATGTTGGGCGTGGCCGCCACGTTGATGATGGGCGTGAAGTCCTTGATCGGGTCGTAAGCGATCTTGGGATTGATGGCCGGGTTGGTGGCCGTGGTCGACACGGTGGCAATGCCCAGCGTGTAGCCGTCGGGCTGCGCACGCACCGTTTCCACAGCGCCAATAGTGCCGCCAGCGCCACCCTTGTTGTCCACCACCACGGGCTGGCCCAGTTCCTTGCCCAGCGGATCGGCGATCACGCGGGCGATGATGTCAGTCGTGCCGCCGGCGGCGAATGGAACGATCAGACGGATGGCCTTGTTAGGGTATTTGGAATCGGCCAGCGCGCCCGTGCTCACGGTAGCGGCTGCAGCTGCCATCAGAGTCAGGCCCAGGATAGAGCGACGTTGCATAGTATGGAATCTCCTCTTTGAAGTGGTGCAGGCGCTGACCATGCCCAAGGTATGCTCGGCGGTCGGGGCGGCTGCGCAATGCATTTTCAGCACAGCGCTTTTATAACGGATAAATACAGGCTCCCTCGTCAGAAATAGCCCGTGTTTTTTGCCGGAGAATGCCGATGCTTGATGCAAACAGGGCAACCCGTCACCGAGCTGCCCTGTTTGTTTACCGGCGTTGCGGGCCCACAGGCCCCGAGCGCATCAGTCGAGCTTGATGCCCTGCTTGTCGACCACGGCCTTGTAGGCGGCGTACTCGTCCTTCATTTGCTGGGCAAACTGCTCGGGCGTGTTGCCCAGAATGACCGAGCCGGTGTCTTCGATGCGTTTGCGCACCGCCGGGTCTTCCAGCGCCTTGCGTGTGGCGGCGTTGACCTTGTCGACAATGTCCTTGGGCAGGTTCTTGGGGCCGACGATGCCGTAGTAGGCCGAGCGGTTGACCACCGGCGCACCCACTTCCTTGAAGGTAGGAATGTCTTCCATGCCCACCACGCGGCCGGGCGCCGCTACCACGATGGCGCGCAGGCGCTTGTCCTTGATGAAGGGGTAGGCCGAGGGCAGGTTGTCAAAAATCATGTTCACCTGGCCGGCCACCGTGTCGTTCAAAGCCGGGCCGCCGCCGCGGTAAGGCACGTGCAGCACGTTCACACCCGCCTCGGCCTTGAGCATTTCCATCAGCAGGTGGGCGATGGAGCCAGGGCCAGGCGTGGCGTAGGAATACTTGCCCGGGTTCTTCTTGAGCTCGGCAATGAACTCCTGGTAGTTTTTGGCCGGAAAGCTCGGGTGCACGGCAATCACGTTGGGCGTGGCCGCCACGTTGATGATGGGCGTGAAGTCCTTTTGCACGTCGTACGGCATCTTGGGGTTGATGGCCGGGTTGGTGGCCGTGGTCGAGACCGTGGCGATACTCAGGATATAGCCGTCCGAAGGCGCACGTGCAGCTTCGGCCGCGCCTACCGTGCCACCGCCGCCGCTCTTGTTGTCTACCACCACGGGCTGGCCCAGTGCTTTGGACAGCGGCTCGGAGATCACGCGCGCGATGATGTCGGTGGTGCCGCCAGCGGCAAAGGGCACGATCAGGCGGATCGGCTTGCTGGGGTAGTTGTCGGCAGCCAGCGCACCAGCGCTGCCCAGCGCCAGTGCCATGGCCAGGCACAGTCGGCGATTGATCATTTTTGGTCTCCTTCAAAGGCTTGCTGCCAAGGCAGGCAAGCCAGGTTGCAACAGCGCGCAAAGCCAACGCCGGCCAACAGCCAGCACTTTGCAATAGCGCAATGCTAGCGGTAATGAAACGGCTCTTGGCCCGCCAGCGCGTGTGTGATTGCCGGTGTTTTCCCGCATCCACCGGAGCCGCTGGCCGGTTTTGCACCCGCCATGGCCGGGAATGCGCGCAACCCCAGGGCAGACCGCGCCAGCGCGCGCCTGCGCGACCTTTTTGCCCTCGCGCCCATGGCCAATCCGCTATGCTTGCGCCGGTGAACTACGCCCAACTGCTTTTCCCCGATTTTTCGCTGATTCTGATTGGTTATCTGGTGTGCCGCTACACGGCGCTGAACCGTTCCATCTGGCAGCCAGTGGAAAGCCTGGTGTACTACTTTCTGTTCCCGACGCTGCTGTTCTATTCGATCATTCGCAGCCCCATCGACTGGCACAGCACCTCCAGCCTGATGCTCGCCGGCATTGGCACCGGGCTGATCGCCATCGCCCTCACCTTCACGCTGCCCCGTTGGCCCTGGGTCGGCAAGCGCGTGGATGCGCGCGACGCCGCCGCCAGCGCACAGATCGCTTTTCGCTTCAACTCCTTCATCGGCCTCGCACTGGCCGAGCGCCTGGCCGGCGCCCAGGGTTTGCAGCTGATCTCGGTGCTGATTGGCGTGTGCGTGCCCATGTTCAACATTGCCGCCGTCTACCCCATGGCCAAGGGCTCGCAGACCGGCTTCATGCGCGAGCTGCTGCGCAACCCGCTGATCTTGGCCACGCTCAGCGCGCTGGCCTGCAACCTGCTGGGCCTGCGCCTGCCTGCGGTGGTGGAGCCCACGGTGGCGCGCATCGGCCAGGCCTCGATCGCCTTGGGCCTGATGTCGGCCGGCGCGGGCATGCAGCTGGGTTTGCTGACGCAGGGCAAGCTGCTGAGCACTTCGGTGCTCGCCATTCGCCACCTCGTCACGCCATTGATCGCGCTGTGCGTGGCGCACTGGTTGCGCCTGTCGCCCCAGCAGGCATCCATCTTGCTCATCTTCTCGGCCCTGCCTACGGCATCGACCTGCTACGTGCTCGCCGCCCGTATGGGCTACAACGGCGCGTATGTGGCGGGGTTGGTGACGCTGTCCACCATCTGCGGCGTGGCCAGTCTGCCGTTTGCGCTGAGCCTGCTGAGCTGGTGGCCGATGTAAGCGCGCTTGGCAAGCGCTTGCTCACTGTCAAGTAACTCCGTCAAACAAATCCCAATTGGCAACCTCGCAGCCAAGCTGAGCTGCGCATGCGCAAAAAACCGCCTGTTTTCTGCGCACCAGGTGCATCTTTACCTTCGCTTAGCCACTCAGAAGCTAGCTTGAAGTTACTGCCTGCTGCAATCGCGGGCAGCGCTGGCCCACGCACGGTCCAGCACTTGGCGCGTAGAGATAGTCAACACGCACTTAGCAATGCCGCGGCCGCTCTGGCCCCGGCCAATCCGAGGATGGCTGAATGAAAAGAATCGCCTGGGCCTTCGCGCTCATTTTTGCGGGCCTCAGTGCCCTGTGGGGACTCGCCGATACCTGGTGGCCCACGCCACATGGTTATTTTGATTTGCGCACCGTCTGGGTGCAGTACAGCGGCGTGCTGGTGCTGGGCGCCATGTCGTTGGCCATGGTGCTGGCCACGCGCCCGGCCTGGCTGGAGCCGCACTTGCGCGGGCTCGACAAGATGTACCGCTTGCACAAGTGGCTGGGTATTGCTGCACTGGTGTTTGGTCTGGTGCATTGGACCTGGGCCAAGGGCACCAAATGGGCGGTGGGCTGGGGCTGGCTCGAACGCCCGGCGCGCAAGCCGCGCCCACCGCTCGATGCATTCACCGGCCTCGAAGGCTTGCTGCGCCCTCTGCGCGGCTTGGCCGAGGGCCTGGGCGAATGGGCTTTTTACGCCGCGCTGGTGCTGATGGTGTTGGCGCTCGTCCAGCGCTTTCCGTACCGCTGGTTCGCCAAAACGCATTTGCTCCTGGCCGCTGCCTACCTGGTGCTGGTGTTCCACAGCGTGGTGCTCGTGCAGTACAACTACTGGTCGCAGCCCATCGGCTGGGTACTGGCGGTGATGCTGGTGGCAGGCACGGTGTCGGCCATCTTGGTACTGCTGGGCCGGGTGGGCGCACAGCGCAAAGCGCAAGGGCAAATTTGCGCACTGCGGCCTTTCCCGTCGCTGCACATGCTGGAGATTCTGGTGAAGATGGGCAGCCAATGGCGCGGCCACCAGCCGGGGCAGTTTGCATTTGTCACCACCGACCGGGGCGAAGGCGCGCACCCGTACACCATCGCCTCGGCCTGGAACGCACAACATCCGCAGCTGCGCTTTGTGACCAAAGCCTTGGGCGACCACACCCGCTGCCTGCCCGATTTGTTGAAGGTGGGCGACACCGTCACCGTAGAAGGTCCATACGGCTGCTTCAGCTTCGCCGATACGCAAGCGCGCCAGATCTGGATAGGTGCGGGCATCGGCATCACGCCTTTTATCGGCCGTTTGCAGTATTTGGCGCAACAAGAGTCTGCGCCCCGGCAGCAGATTGATCTGTTCAACGTCACCGCCGTCTACGAGCCCGAAGCATGGGAGCTGTTGTGCGAGCTGGCCCGTGCGGCCCAAGTCACGCTCCACATCTGGCGCAGCGAAGAGCAAGGCAAGCTGAGCGGCGAGCAACTGCGGCAAATCGTGCCCGACTGGCAGCAGGCCAGCGTCTGGTTTTGCGGGCCTGCGGCGTTTGGCCAACACCTGGCCTGCGATCTGCGCGCCCATGGGCTGGCCGCAAAGCACTTCCACCAAGAGCTGTTTAACATGCGCTGATGCAAGCGATACCCCTCCAATCAGTCCTCCCCGATCAGCACCGCCGCCAACTGCTGCGCCTTGGCGCTGCGCTGGGCATTACCAGCAGCGCCGTTTTGTTGGGCGCATGCGGCAAAAAAGCGGCTTCAGCCAGTGCCATACCAGCCGGAGCCACGGTGCTGGCGCTGGGCGATTCGCTCACCCAAGGCGTGGGTGCCAGTGCCGAAACCTCTTTCCCCGCGCTGCTGGCCGAGCGCAGCGGCTGGAAGGTGGTGAACGCGGGGGTGTCGGGCGAGACGTCCAGCCAGATTGCCGCACGCCTGCCCGCTTTGCTGGAAGAGCACCACCCCGCCTTGGTCGTACTCTGCGCCGGTGGCAATGATTGGCTTCGCCGAAACAGCGCCCAGGCCGCTCAGACCGAGATCGCCCGCATGCTGCAGCTGTGCAAAAGCCAAGGCGTGCCGGTGCTGCTGGTCGCCGTACCTGAAATGAGCTTGGGCGCAGCGCTGACTGGCCGCCTGAAAGACCACCCGATCTACGCCGACCTGGCCAAAGCCGAGAAAGTGCCGCTGCTGGCTGATGCCTGGAGCGAAGTGCTCGGCAACAGCGCCATGCGCGCCGACCAGGTCCATGCCAACGCCGCCGGCTATGCCCGTTTTACCGAGCTGCTGGTGGGCGAGCTCAAAAGCACGGGCTTCTTGCGCAGCTAAGCACGGGGCATATCGGCGCCCAACTCGCGCTGCGCCAAGGCCCAGGCCACATGCTCGCGCACCACGGCGCTGGCGTCGTCAGCCCGCGTTGCCAGAGCCTGCGCAAACTGCACATCACCTGTCTCACGCCAGGCATTGCCCAAAGCCACCGCTACGTTGCGCAGCCAGCGCTCGTGGCCAATGCGGCGGATCGGGCTGCCTTCGGTGATGCGCAAAAAAGTGGCCTCATCCCAGGCAAACAGGTGCGGCAACTGCTGGTCGAGCAACGCGCCGCGCGCATCAAAATCGGGCAGGCTGGCGCGCTGGGCAAATTTGTTCCAGGGGCAGACCAGCTGGCAATCATCGCAGCCATAAATGCGGTTGCCGATGGCGGCGCGGAACTCCTCGGGGATGGCGCCGGGCAACTCAATCGTCAAATAAGAGATGCAACGCCGTGCATCCACCGCATGGGGCGACACGATCGCCGCCGTCGGACAGGCATCGATACAAGCCGTGCACTGGCCGCAATGCGCACTCACCGGCTCGGAATGCGGTAAAGCCATGTCAACAAAAATCTCGCCCAGAAAGAACATCGAGCCCGCATCGCGGCTCAGCACCAGCGTGTGCTTGCCGCGCCAGCCCTGGCCGCTGCGGCTGGCCAGCTCGGCCTCCAGCACCGGCGCGGAATCGGTGAAAGCCCGGTGCTGCAAGGCACCCACAGCCGCATCAATGCGCTCGGCCAACTTTTGCAGCCGGTTGCGCAAGACCTTGTGGTAATCGCGCCCCCGGGCATAGACGCTGACCACGCCTTCGCCCACGCGCGCATGGCGCTGCCATTCGAGCTGCTGCCAGCCGTCCGGGGTGGACTGCGGCAGATAATCCATGCGCGCCGTGATCACGCTCAGCGTGCCGGGCACCAGCTCAGCGGGCCGGGCACGCTTCAAGCCATGCGCGGCCATGTATTGCATCTCGCCGTGGAAACCTTTTTGCAACCACTGCATCAATCCGGGTTCTGCAGCCGACAAATCCACGCCTGCGACGCCGATTTGGGAGAATCCCAGCTCGCGCGCCCAGTCGTTGATCTGCTGTAATAGTTGTTGATTGGCCACTTCCATGCGCCGCTATTGTAAAAAATCTTATCGCCAGCATGAGCCAGAACGCCACCGTGAGCCCCCACTTTCCTTCCTTTGACTGCGTCTGGCACGACGAAGCCGACACCGCCGCCTTCGCCCAGACCCTGGCCGCACAGGCGGCCTTGGCCAATGCCTACCTCACCTTGCATGGCGACCTGGGGGCTGGCAAAACCACGCTGGTGCGCCATTTGCTGCGCGCGCTGGGCGTGCAAGGCCGCATCAAAAGCCCGACCTACGCCGTGGTCGAGCCGCACGAGGGCGCGCAGTTCGCCATCTCGCATTTCGATTTCTACCGTTTCGATGATCCACGTGAATGGGAAGACGCGGGCTTTCGGGATATTTTCGCGAGCCCCGGTCTGAAAGTGGCAGAATGGCCGGAGAAGGCTGCAGCCGTAACCCCTGTTGCAGATGTAGCTATCAGTATTGAAGCGATTGATGAATCGCAACGGCGTGTCCACCTGCAGGCCCACACGGCCACGGGCGCGTCCATTGTCCAAGGGTTTTCAGCGTGAGCGACACCCCAAAATTTGCCCCGGCCCCTTCTCTCCTCACCGCCGCCCGCCACCATGAGCTGGCAGGTACTGCCAGCCAGGCCGCCTATGGCCAGGCCGGTCTGTCGCGCCGCCAACTGCTGCGCGGCGGTGGCAGCCTGGTCTTGCTGCTCGGCAGCAGCCAGTTGGCCTTTGGCGCCAGCATTGTGGCGGTGCGCCTGTGGCCGGCCAAAGACTATACGCGGGTCACCCTGGAATCGGACGTACCGCTGAAAACCGAACAGCGTTTTGTGCCCGAGCCACCGCGCCTGGCCGTCGATATTGAAGGTATCGACCTGAACCCGGCCCTGCGCGAACTCGTCGCCAAAGTGCGCCCGGACGACCCGAACATTGCCGGCATCCGCGTTGGCCAGAACTCGCCCAAGGTCGTGCGTCTGGTGATCGACCTCAAGCAAGAGGCTTCACCCCAGGTGTTCACGCTCAAACCGGTAGCTCCTTACCAGCACCGCTTGGTGCTCGATCTGTACCCGGCCAAAGCAGTCGATCCGCTCGAGAGCCTGATTGCCGAGCGCATGAGCGAAGGCAAAGGCCCGGCCCTGGCGGCCGCGCCAGCGCCCAAGCCAGCGGCACCGGCCATCGCACCATCGGTGGCAGCAGCCATTGCGGGCGACCCACCTTTGCCCGGCAGTGCAGGCGCGGTGGTCACCACGCCGCCGCCTGCCACGGTAGCCGCCACGCATGATGCCGATCCGCTGGGCGATTTGATTGCCAAGAGCGGCAGCCGCCCCGCAGCGCCCCCACCCACCGTGGTGGCCATGGCTCCGCCACCTGCGCCAGTGGCACCGCCGCCGCCCCGGCCAGCGCCGCCACCGCCTCCAGAACCGGCTCCCGCGCCTGCGCCAGCCCGCAGCCGCCCGGCGTCCCGCACCGACCGGCTGATCATCGTCGCCCTCGACCCCGGTCACGGCGGCGAAGACCCTGGCGCCACCGGCCCCAGTGGCACGCGCGAGAAAGACATCGTGCTCAAAATCGGCCATTTGCTGCGCGAGCGCATCAACAACTCGTCGGTCGGCGGCAACCCCATGCGCGCCTTCATGACGCGCGATGCCGATTTCTTCGTGCCGCTCGGCACCCGCGTCGAAAAAGCCCGCCGCGTGCAGGCCGATCTGTTCATCAGCATCCACGCCGACGCTTTCACCAAACCCTCGGCCAACGGCGCCAGCGTGTTTGCCCTCAGCGAACGCGGCGCCACCAGCTCGGCCGCGCGCTGGCTGGCCAACAAAGAGAATGAATCCGATCTGGTGGGCGGCCTGAACGTCGCCGGCGTGGGCGAGAAAGACCAGCATGTGCAACGCGCCCTGCTCGACATGAGCACCACTGCGCAGATCAACGACAGCCTCAAGCTCGGCTCGCATGTGCTGCAAAAGCTCGGGCGCTTTGCACGCCTGCACAAACCGCGCGTGGAGCAAGCCGGTTTTGCCGTGCTCAAGGCGCCCGATATTCCCAGCGTGCTGGTTGAGACCGCCTTCATCTCCAACCCCGAAGAAGAGGCCAAGCTGCGCAGCAGCGCCTACCAAGTCCAGCTCGCCGACGCCATGATGCAAGGCATCTTGGAATACTTCGCCAAAAACCCACCGCTGGCGCGTAACCGCACGGTCTAAACGCCCAGCGCTCGTAGCGCCCTGCCGCCTGTTGTGCCCACGCACAACAGGCTTTTTTTCGTCACCACCACGCTGCAACGGGCTGGCAAAACAACGCCTAGGCACTTACCGCCTTTAGCGCCTCTCCATATGTCAATCAATAACAAAAAACAAACATAAATCTTCAATCAATTGTCAACTTCAATTGTTTTGATATATCTCAAGTTGATTTTGAAGTACTTGCTTACACTCTCTGCAACAAGTAAATACAAGCAAACGCCACCAGCTGCTGCCTGTACATAAAAGCCAAGCACTACCAAACAATCCGTAGTGCAATAAAAAAACAATCAAAGAGAAAAAAGCCCAAGTGCCTGTAGCGCAGCCCACCAGGTGCCTGCTGCCATAGGAAAACGCACGCTTGCCCACGTACAGCTTTCCCGCCGTACAACCCCGCTTTGCATTGTTCCGCCCGCAAGCGCTGCCGTTGCTGCTGCGCTTGCGTTTGTCATGCAGGGGTGCCGACAAGGCACACCGGAAAGTCAGGAAAAATGGATAGACAACCAGCCCGTATCTATAAGCACTACCGAGCCCTCAGCCTGCTGGCTGTCAGCGCCGTCTGGGGCCTGGCTTCCGCCCAAACACCGGCCAGTGAGCCGATCACGCCCATCCCCACCACCAGCCAAGAGCCGCCGCGTAAAGTGGAGCTGGGCCGCAAGCTGTTCAATGACACCCGCTTGTCGGGCGACAACACCATTTCTTGCGCCAGCTGCCACCAGGTCAAAAAAGGCGGTGGCGACAACCTGCCGCTGTCCAAAGGCATCCAGGGCCGGCTGGGCAAGGTCAACGCGCCCAGCGTGCTCAACAGCCGCTACAACTTCCGCCAGTTCTGGGACGGGCGCGCCGCCTCGCTCGAAGAGCAGGTGAGCGGCCCCATCCACGACCCCAACGAAATGAGCACCACCTGGGCACAGGTGCTGGGCAAGCTGTCCAAAGACACGGCGCTCACTGGCGAGTTCAAGGCGGTTTATCCGGCAGCCGGGCTCAATGCGGCCAACGTGACCGATGCACTGGCCAGCTACCAGCGCGCCCTGATCACGCCCAATGCACGCTTTGACCGCTATTTGCGCGGCGACAAAACCGCCCTCAAGCAAGACGAGTTGCGCGGCTACCAGTTGTTCAAATCTTATGGCTGCGTGGCCTGCCACCAGGGGGTGAACGTGGGCGGCAACATGTTCCAGACCTTTGGCGTCATGGGCGATTACTTTGGCAAGCGCGGCAATCCCACCGACGCCGACCTGGGCCGCTACAACGTCACCAAGAACCCGGACGACAAGCACGCCTTCAAGGTGCCGAGCCTGCGCAACGTGGTGCTGACAGCGCCCTACTTCCACGATGGTTCGGCCAAGACACTGGAAGACGCGGTCGACGTGATGTTCCGCTACCAGCTCGGCCGCCCGGCGCCCGAGCAGGACAAGAAATACATCATCGAGTTTTTGCACACCCTGACCGGCGAGCTCGATGGCAAGCCCCTGGACCGTTTGGCCAAAGAGCCCTGACCTGCCCCAACAGAGAGCAAGCCTATGACAACCCAATCAACACCCCAGCGCCGCTCGCTGCGCTGGGTTTATGCACTGGCCGCACTGGCGCTGATCGCGGTGCTGGTCTTTCTGGTGCTGCAGACGCGGGCCATCAACCTCAATGCCAGCAACGAAATCATCGGCACGCTGCGTAACCTCAAGCAGGTGGACGCGGAGTGGAACGTGGACGTGCTGCGTGCCAAGACCGGCCTGAGCTCCAACTACGACCAGGTGGCCAGCCCGCTGCCCTTGATCGCGCAGCTGGAAAAGCAATTGAACGAAACCACCTCCGAGTACTGGCTTGGCAAACAGGCCAGCGTCTCGCGTATGCAGCCGCTGATTGAGCGCTTTGGCAAGCTGATGGAGCAGAAGATTGCCGCCATCGAGCACTTCAAATCGCAAAACGCCATCTTGCAGAACTCGTCGCGCTTTCTGCCTGTAGCGGCTACCGATCTAGCGCAAGCGCTGCGCCAGAGCTCGCTGTCTGCCAACAACAAGCAGCATGCCGAAGAGCTGCTCAACCACCTGCTCGCTAACTCCATGAGCTACGGCCAAACACCCGATTCCGCGCTGCGCGATCGGGTGAGCGAAAACGCCAACGCTTTGCAGAATCTGGCCCAAACCGATGATCTGCGTGAGCTGGCCGAGACCTTTGTGGCCCACGTCAACACCATGCTGCGCCAGCAAGACCGCGGTGCGCAACTGCTCGAAGCCCTGGGCAACATGCCCACAGCCAAAGCCATTGACGACCTCTCGGACGCCCACGCGCAAGAGAACGACAAGCTGCTGGAAGGGCTGCAGTGGTACCAGCGCGCGCTGGCCATCTACTCCACGCTGCTCTTGCTGCTGCTGGCCTTTGTGGGCTGGAAGCTGTTCCGCAACTACCAGTTGCTCAACAACACCAACGACACGCTGGCCCAGGCCAACACCGCGCTGGAGCGCAGCCACCAGGAGCTCAAGGAATCGCAGGTACAGCTGGTGCAGTCCGAAAAAATGTCCGCACTCGGCCAGATGGTGGCCGGCATTGCCCACGAGATCAACACGCCGCTGGCCTATGTAAAAAGCACCTTCAGCATCGTGCGCGACCAGCTGGTGCCGCTGGACCAGCTGAGCCAGCACAGCAAAGCCTTTGCGCTGGCCATGCGTGCCCCCGAGCGCGACCAGAAACTGCTCAACCAGCATTTCCAGCGGCTGGAGCAGCTGTCCGGCGACATCACTGACAAGCATGTGCTGAGCGAGATGAACAGCCTGCTCGACGATGGCGTGCACGGCATCGAGCAGATCTCGGAGATTGTGCTCAACCTGAAGAACTTCAGCCGTCTGGACCGCGAGCGCGTCACCGACTTCTCGGTCGAGGCGGGCCTCGACAGCACGCTGCTGCTGGCGCGCAACCTGCTCAAGGACCACATCCAAATTCGCAAGGACTACGGCCAGGTGCCAGACATCTCGGGCTCGCCCTCGCAGGTCAACCAGGTTTTCCTGAACCTGATCACCAACGCCGCGCAGGCCATGCCCGAGCGCGACACGCCCAACATCATCACCTTGCGCACCAGCATTGCGCCCGAGGGAGACATGGTGCAGATCGAAATCCAGGACAACGGCAACGGCATCCCTGACGATGTGCTGCCCCGCATCTTTGACCCGTTCTACACCACCAAACCCATCGGCCAAGGCTCGGGCATGGGGCTGTCGATCTCGTTCAAGATCATTGAGGAGCACGGCGGCCGCATTCTGGTTGACACCGTCAAGGACACCGGCACGGTCTTCACCATTTTGCTGCCCTTGAACGCAACCACCACCGACACCGACAACGCCGCAGCGGGCAATGCAGACGCATTGTTTGCCGACTGAGCGTCGCAGCCCATAAAACCGACAAGAAAGGGAATTCACCATGGATACGCGTCCGAGCATTCTTTTTGTGGACGACGAGGAGCGCGTAGTCAACCAACTACGCATGATCTTCCGCCAGCACTACGAGGTGCACACCGCCACCTCGGGCGCAGAGGGACTGGCGATCCTGAAACGCACGCCCGTGGACGTGGTCGTCAGCGACCAGCGCATGCCCGGCATGACGGGCATCGAATTTCTCACCCAGGTGTGCAGGCTGCGGCCCGCCGCCATGCGCCTGTTGTTGACGGGCTACTCCGACCTGGCCGCGATTGTCGGCTCGGTCAACGAAGGCGAGGTCTACCGCTTCATCAACAAACCCTGGGACCACACCGAAATCCAGGAGATCATCGCTTCGGCCGTCGCAGCGGGCAAGGCCGCGCAGGTCGCTGCCTTGCCAAGCGACGCCGCAGTACAAGACTTCATGGCCCAGGCCGCAGAGCGCCCGCATGTGCTGATCATCGACGACCAGCGCAGCGATCTCCACGCCATGGCGCAAGTGCTTGGCGAAGACCAGCCCTGCCTGCTGGCCGAATCGGTGAACGAGGCCATCCAGCTGCTGTCCAAGCACGACGTGGGCGTGATCGTCACCGAGGCCCGCGTCGGCAGTGCGGACATGGGCAGCTTCCTGCACCTGCTCAAGCGCCACTACCCGCTGATCAACACCGTCATGCTCACCCGCTCGGGCGACGCCGATCTGGTGATCCGCCTCATCAACAAGGCGCAGATCTTCCGCTTTGCCACCAAGCCGCTGCGCAAGAGCGTGCTGCAATTGGCCGTCTCGGCTGCCATGAAGCAACACGGGCGCTTTCGCATATCGCCCGAGTTGGCCCACCGCCACCAGGTGGCCGAAGACCAGGAAGCCAGCAACGACAGCCAGCTCCTGGGCAGCATGAAGCAAAGCCTCAAAAACCTGCGCAGCCGTATCACGGGTTTTTGGAAACGCGCTTAAAACCACCTGATCACCCATTCCAGGTGCAAAAAAAGGGGCGCTACATGCGCCCCTTGTGCTTTAAGTCACCGAGACTCAAGCAGCCTTGCCAGCCTCTTCGTTCTTGCCGGCGCGCCAGGCGCCATAGATCGCCAACAGGCCAGGGATCAGAATCAGGCCCCAAATGATCTTCTCCAGGTTCGCCTTGACCCAGGGCATGTTGCCAAAGAAGTAGCCGGCCGTGCAAATACCGAACACCCAGATGGCGGCACCCACCAAGTTGAAGGCCACAAACTTGGCGCGGTTCATGTGCGCCACACCGGCCACAAAAGGCGCAAAGGTGCGGATGAATGGCATGAAGCGCGCCAGAATCACGGTGATGCCGCCGTAGCGCTCGTAAAACGCATGGGCCTTGTCAAACGCCTTGCGGTTGAACCAGCGCGAGTTCTCCCACTGGAACACCTTGGGCCCCAAGTGGTGGCCGATCTGGTAATTGCACTGGTCGCCCAAAAAGGCTGCGGCGAACAAAATGGCGGTGGCCAGCGGGTAGCTCATCAGGCCGGCGCCGCACATGGCTCCCACAATGAACAGCAGCGAATCGCCGGGCAGGAAAGGCATCACCACCACGCCGGTCTCGACAAACACAATCAAAAACAGCAGCGCATACACCCACATGCCGTAGGTGGTTACAAAAGCTTCCAGGTATTTGTCGACATGCAAAATGAAGTCGATCAGATGCATGCCTGCATCGACGAACCAGCTGAAAAATTCCAAAACACAACCCTTTACGCAACGCCAGCAGCTGCGTGCAACGCAGGGCTGGTGGTTTGATAGCCATCGGCAGCCCGCTGCGGGCGGCCCGACACAGCGCGCACTTTACTCTGAATGCTGCGCTGCACTGCCTAAAATCCCTTCATGACCGTAGAAACCAACGACCAGGCTTTTGACAGCTCCGACGCGACCACCCTCAGCGGCGCCAGCGTGCAGCCGCGCCGCCAGATCCGGGACCTGCCCGACGAGCTGGTCAGCCAGATTGCAGCGGGCGAAGTGGTGGAGCGCCCGGCTTCGGTGGTGCGCGAGCTGGTCGACAACGCGCTCGACGCAGGCGCCAGCACCATCACCGTGCGCCTGCTGGCTGGCGGCGTGCGCCTGATCGCGGTGGAAGACGACGGCTGCGGCATTCCGCGCGAAGAGCTGCCAATTGCGCTGCGCCGCCACGCCACCAGCAAAATCCGCAACCTGCACGATCTGGAATCCGTCGCCACCATGGGCTTCCGCGGTGAGGCGCTGGCCGCCATCGCCTCGGTGTCCGAGATGGCCGTGCTCTCGCGCCCGCCCGAACAAGACAGCGCCTACATGCTCGACGCCCGCAGCGGCGAGCTGCGCCCCGCCGCCCGCAACCCTGGCACGACGATGGAAGTCAAGGAGCTGTTCTTCAGCACCCCGGCGCGGCGCAAGTTTCTCAAAACCGACGCCACCGAGCTGGCGCACTGCATCGAAGCCGTGCGTCGCCATGCGCTCACCCGCCCCAGCGTCGGCTTCGCCATCTGGCACGAAGGCAAGCTGATGGAGCAATGGCGCGCCACCTTGAGCGCCGCCGATATCGACGCCGCGCCCGACACCGAAGCCCGCGAGCAACTGCTGCAAACCGCGCTCGACAAGCGCCTGGCCGATGTGCTGGGGCACGATTTCATCGAACAATCCGTGCTGGTGCACTACCGTGCCGGCCATGTGCTGGTGCGCGGCCGCGCCGGTGTGCCCAATGCGGCCCGCTCGCGTGCCGACCAGCAGTTCTGCTACGTGAACGGCCGCTTTGTGCGCGACAAAGTGCTCACCCACGCAGCCCGGGCCGCTTATGAAGATGTGCTGCACGGCAACCGCCAACCCGTCTATGCGCTGTATGTGAGCATCGACCCGATGCGGGTAGACGTGAACGTGCACCCGACCAAGATCGAAGTGCGCTTCCGCGACAGCCGCGAGGTACACCAAGCCGTATTGCATGGCGTGGAAAACGCTTTGGCCGCGCCGCGCGCCCAACAACTGGCAGATGCGCCCACGGCAGAAAACACGGCTGATGGCACAACGGCTTTCAGCAACAACAGCCCCGCACCGGCCCGCCCTTTCCAGGCGCAATCGGCCATGCATTTTGAAGCGGCGCCCCGCGTCGATAGTGCACAGGCTTTGGCGCAAACCGCCGTGCTCTGGGGGCAGCCAAGCCGCCCGGGCGTACCGCTGGGCAGCATCAACACCACGCCAGCCCAGCCTTGGTCACCCGCGCCAGCGTCGGCCAGCGCCAGTGTGCAAGTACAAGAAGACACCCGCGCCTGGTCGGTTCAACCCGCCGGCCCGCAACTGGTGCCCACGCTGCCGCCTGAATCGCCTGAAAACCCCTGGCCGCTGGGCCGCGCCGTGGCACAAATCCACGGCGTCTACATCCTGGCCGAAAACGCGCAAGGCATGGTGGTGGTCGACATGCACGCCGCACACGAGCGCATCGTCTACGAGCGCCTCAAAAGCCAGATCAACGACGGCGCAGCCATTGCGAGCCAGCCACTGCTGATTCCGGCCACCTTCTCGGCCACGCCGCAAGAAGTGGCCACCGCCGAAGAAAACGCCGAAACCCTGGCCCAGCTGGGCCTGGAGATCGTGCCCTTCTCGCCCAAAACCTTGGCCGTGCGCGCCACGCCTACCACCTTGGCCCAAGGCAACCCGGTAGAGCTGGCACGCAGCGTGCTGGCCGAGTTGGCGCAGCACGACGCCAGCACCGTGGTGCAGCGCGCCCGCAACGAAATCCTGGGCACCATGGCCTGCCACGGCGCCGTGCGCGCCAACCGCCAGCTAACCATCGACGAGATGAACGCCCTGCTGCGCGACATGGAACACACCGAGCGCTCCGACCAATGCAACCACGGCCGCCCCACCTGGCGCCAACTGACCATGAAAGAGCTGGACGCGCTGTTTTTGCGCGGGCGTTAAAGCGCCTTCAGCAACGGCTGGCAGAAATAAAAACGGAAGCCTCATCAGCTTCCGTTTTTTGCTTTTCCGGGAACCTGTCCTCAATGCGCAGCCGAGGCCGCTTCCGAGCCGCCGCCGTGGCCTTTGGGACCTTTGGCCAGCCAGACCAGGGGGATCAGCAGCAAAAACAGCACCGACGAGGCCCAGAAGATGTCGTTGGCGGCCAGCATGAAGGCTTGCTGGTTGACCATCTGATCGACCTTGGCCAGTGCCTGCTGCAGGCTCAGGCCGCTGGCTTGCAGGCCTTGCACCACTTGCGCGGTGGGGCCGTCGCCCAGCGAGATGTGCTCCACCAATTGAGCATGGTGCAAGGTGGCGCGCCGCTCCCACAGCGTGGTCGAGATCGATGTGCCCACCGCACCAGCCGTGATACGCACAAAGTTCGACAGGCCCGATGCACTGGGCATTTTCTCGGGCGGAATATCGCTCAGCGTGATCGTCATCAGCGGAATGAAGAAGCCCGCCATGGCGATGCCCTGGACGATGGTCGGGATCATGATGGTCGTCAGATCGACCTGGGTGTTGAAGTGCGAGCGCATCCACATCACGATGCCGAACACCAGGAAGGACACGGTGGCATAGCGGCGCGGGTCCACCTTGTGGATGGTCTTGCCCACCACCGGCGAAAACACCATGGCCAGCAGGCCCACGGGCGCCATCACCAAGCCGGCGTCGGTGGCGGTGTAGCCCATGAACTGCTGCAGCCACAGCGGCAGCAGCACCACGTTGCCAAAGAACAAGCCGTAGCCCACCGAGATGGCCAAGGTGCCGGCCCAGAAGTTGCGGTTTTTGAACAGGCGCAAATCCACCACCGGGTGCTTGTCGCCCAGCTCCCAGATCAGGAAGTAGGCCAGGCCCACCACAGCGATCACCGCGCAAGCCACCACCATGGGCGATTGGAACCAGTCATGCTCTTTGCCGATGTCCAGCATGATCTGCATGGCCGAAACCCAGACCACCAGCAGGCCCAAACCGATGGCATCAATCGGCAGCGCCTTGCGTGGCGAATCGCGGTGGCGAAAAATCGCCCAGGTGGCAAACACCGCCAGCACGCCGACCGGCACGTTGATGTAGAAGATCCACGGCCAGCTCATGTTGTCGGTGATCCAGCCGCCCAGGAGCGGCCCCATGACCGGCGCGATCAGCGTGGTCATCGACCAGAAAGCCATGGCCGTACCCGCCATGGCACGCGGGTAGCTTGCCAGCAGCAGCGATTGCGACAGCGGAATCATCGGCCCGGCCACAAAGCCTTGCAGCACGCGGAAGGCGATGAGCGAGCTCATATTGGGTGCCAGGCCGCACAGCCACGACGAGATCACAAACAGCAGCACGCTGAGGATGAACAGGCGCACCTGGCCAAAGCGCATCGACAGCCAGCCGGTCAGCGGCACGGAGATGGCGTTGGCCACGGCAAAGCTGGTGATCACCCAGGTGCCCTGGTTGGCGCTGACGCCCAGGTCACCCGCAATCGCAGGCAGCGAGACGTTGGCGATCGAGGTGTCGAGCACGTTCATGAACACAGCCGCCGACAGCGCGATCGTGCCAATGGTGCGGGCCGAACCTTCGAGCGGCGGGTGCGGCAGTTGAGGAGCAGCAGTTGCCATCACAGCCTCCTTGCGTATGCGCGGACCGCGCTCACAGGTGCTTGCCTGCGTTGTCGGCAATCACCTGCGCCACCACGGCGTCGGCACCCTGCTCTTGCAGCTCGTACACCTGGGTTTGCACCACGGGTTCTTTGCGCGTGGCATCAGCCAGCAGCTTGCCGTCTTGCTGCTGGATATCTACATCCACCACCATCGACAAACCTACGCGCAGCGGGTGCTCGTCCAGCTGCGCGGCATCGAGCGCAATGCGCACAGGCACGCGCTGCACCACCTTGATCCAGTTGCCAGTGGCGTTTTGCGCTGGCAGCAGCGAGAAGGCTGCGCCGGTGCCCACGCCCAGACCTTCGATGCGGCCTTTGAATTCGACCTTTTTGCCATACAGATCAGCCGTCATTTTGGCGGGCTGGCCAATGCGCAGATTGCGCAACTGGTTTTCCTTGAAATTGGCCTCCACCCACAGCTGCTTCATTGGCACCACGGTCATCAAGGCATTGCCTGGCGCCACGCGCTGGCCCACTTGCGCCGAGCGCTTGCCCACCACGCCGGAGACGGGCGACACCAGCTCGGTACGCTGCATGGCCAGGTAAGCCTCGCGCACCTTGGCGGCGGCGGCTTGCACGTTCGGGTGCTCCTGGATGTTGAGGCCATCGGTCAGCGACTGGTTGCTGGCCAGTTGCTCACGCGCCGTGTTGACGGCGGCTTGAGCTGCGTTCAGCGCCGCTTGCGCCGCATCAACCTGGCTTTGCGCGTGGCTCAGCTCTTCTTTCGACACTGCGCCATTGCCGCTGAGCGCCTGGCGGCGCTTCAAATCGTTTTGCGCACGCAGCACATCGTTTTTGGCCTTGGCCACTTCGGCCTGGCGCTGCGCGATTTGCGCGGTGTACGAACCGTTGTTCACATACAGCGTGCGCACCTGACGCACGGCTTGCGCCAAGGTGGCTTTGGCCTGGTCAAACGCCAGCTTGGCGTCGGCCGGGTCCAGGCGCAGCAGGATCTGGCCTTCCTGCACGTAGTCGGTGTCGTCGGCCATGATGGCCTGCACCGTG
This sequence comes from Comamonas trifloxystrobinivorans, assembly GCF_043359985.1. Classification (NCBI taxonomy): domain Bacteria; kingdom Pseudomonadati; phylum Pseudomonadota; class Betaproteobacteria; order Burkholderiales; family Comamonadaceae; genus Comamonas; species Comamonas trifloxystrobinivorans. The sequence goes on along the minus strand of NZ_JBHZGV010000010.1, from coordinate 139,097 downwards.
CCCGCCGTCTGCGGTGCGATCTGCACGATGTTGCCCTGCACGTAGGCATTGTCGGTTTCTTCGTAGTGGCTGTTGACCATCCAGTCATACACGCCGTAAGCGGCGCCCAGCACCACGACGAGGCCGGTCAGGCGCAGCAGCCATTGTTTGCGCGGGTTGTGAGGCACGGACACAGCGACGGGCGCTGCAGCAGCGGGTTGTTGGGGAGCGGGTGCGTTGGTGTTGGACATGGTGTTGCGTTGCTTGTTTTTTAGCGGCTGCGACTTTGAGCTTGCGCTATTGGGCCCAGCCTATGCTTATGTGTTGTGAGGGTGCACGCGGGGTTCAGCCGGCTTGCTTGGCTTGTTTGGCTGGCGACTTGGGAGCGGATGAGCCAGTGCTTGCGGGCTGCTCTGCGCCTGCCGCTGGCTCGCTGTAACCACCGCCCAAGGCCTGGGCCAAGGCGGCGTTGGTGGAGAGAATGCGGGCCTCGATATCCACCGTCTGGCGGCGCTGCGCCAGCACACTGGTTTCGGCCGACAACACGCTCAGGAAAGTGCCCAGGCCGGCGGCGTAGCGCTGGTTGGCAATGTCGAGCGCGCTTTGCGCGGCCGCCTCGGCCTTGCGCTGCTCGGGCAGTTGCGCATGGGCCGAGCGGGTGCTGGCAATCTGGTCGGCTACATCGTGCACGGCGTTGATCACCGCCTGGTTGTAGCCTTCCACTGCGGCGTCGTAATCGGCCGATATGCCACGCAGGTTGGCACGCAAGCGGCCCGAATCAAAAATAGGCAAGCTCAGCGCCGGGCCTACGCCCCATTCGCGTGCGCTGGTTTTGGCGAAGTTGTTCAAGCCCACGCTGGACAGGCCGACAAAGGCCGTCAGGTTGATGTCGGGGTAGAACTCGGCTTTGGCCTCGGCAATGCTGCTTTGCGCGGCTTCCACACGCCAGCGTGCAGCCACCACATCGGCCCGCCGACCCAGCAGGTGGGCCGAGATTTGTTGCGGGTACTGCGGCAGCTTGAGCTGGGCAATGGGCGCGGCTTGCAAGCCTTGCGCTTGCGCGGGCTGGCCCACCAGCGCGGCCAGTGCGTTTTGCGCCAGCTGCTTTTGCTCGCGTACCTGCTCCAATTGCACACGCGCCTCGGGCACGCCACTTTCGCTTTGGCGCACTTCCAAGGTGGTGTCCAAACCGGCGTTGTAGCGGTCGAGCACCAGTTTCAAAGTGTGCTCGCGCTGGGCAATGGCGCGCTCGGCCACCGTCTCTTGCGCTTGCCAGCGGGCCAGTTGTACATAGGCTTGCACCACATTGCTGGCCAGCAGCACGCGGGCAGCATCGCTGTCGGCCTGTGCGGCGCGAGCGGCGCCAACCGCGGCTTCCAGCGCAGCGCGGTGTTTGCCAAACAGGTCGAGCGACCAACTGCCGTTGAGCCGTGCCTCGGCGGTGCTGTAGTTGTGGCCGGCAATCGGTGGCGGGATCATGCCGTGGGCTGGCGCGTGGTTGCGGCTGGCCGTGGCTTGCGCGTTGAGCTGCGGGCCATCGGCCGCCTGGCTGATCTGCGCCTGCGCCCAGGCTTTGCGGATGCGCGCTTGCGCCACTTTCAAGTTCGGGCTGTCGGCCAGTGCGGTAGCCACGAGCTGGTTCAGGCGCTCGTCGCCCAGCGCTGTCCACCACTGCGCATCCACGGGCGCTACCGTGGCGGCCTGGTCGGCAGCCGAATCGGCGGCCAGGCCCAGCGATTGCGGCGTGCGCTGCTGCGCCTCGGTCTGGATGCCGCTCATATCGGCACAGCCCGCCATCAGCGTAGCGGCGGCCAGCGCCAGCGCAGACAGCGCCAGTCGGCGGTTCTTGCCGGGTTCGGGGAAAAGGCAGTTCATCAAAATAGCTTTCTGTTGGCCTGTGGCCTTGTTATGGATGGGTGCTTTTTGGGCTGGGAACTTGGTTTCAGTGCTCGGGCTCGTCCGCTGCCATGGCGCAGCCGCCCACGCCGTCGGGCAGGTTCAGCGCCTGGCCCATGGTTTGCGGCAAAGCTTGGTAGATGCGGCGCAGATAGCCCTGGAACTGCACCAGCTCCTCGGGCGAGAGCGGGCTGAGCGCAGCTTGGTTCACGCTTTTGACGATGTCGGGCACCTGCGCTGCCGCCTGCATGCCTTCGGCCGTGAGGCGCAAATGCACCACGCGCCGGTCGTCGCTGGAGCGTTCGCGCTCGATGATGCCTTTGTCGACCAGGCGGTCGATCAGCCGCGTCATGGCGCCCGGCGTCTGCATGGTGCTGCGCGCCAGATCGGCGGCGGTCTGCGCCTCGCCACTGCCCAGGCGCAGCACGGGAATCCACTGCGCCTGCGTCAGGCCCAGCGGCTCCATGCGGCGGTCTACCTCGGCACGGACTACGGTCGAGATGATGCGCATGAGCCAGCAAGGAAAGTTGGCAGCCTTGATCGGCTCGATCACGGGCAAAGCGTCCAAACGGCTGTCCAGTGCATCGCTGCCTGGCTCGGCCAAAGGGCGGCTGGGGTCTTGCATAAGGGTTCTCTTTCTGCAGTGCTAGCTGACGGTTGCGGCAGGCGCTGATGGCCGGCAGGAGCGCGATTATCAGTGCATTCATTGCCTAGGCAATGGTTGATTACGCAATAACCACATTCACCAGCCTTGGTACTGGCCACCACGCGCAACAACCGGGCTGGCAGCCGGGTTTTAAGGGCATGCAGTGCCTTCAACGCAGCTTGCTCGCCCGGCAGCAGCTCGTATTGCCCAAGCACCTTTTTGGTGCCATATACCTGCCAACTGCAGTGATCTGGCAGGTAAATAAGCGCGCAAGGCGTAGAGCCGACGCGAGAATTGCGCACATTTGTCATACGCATTGCGTAGGACAAGCTCAACTTTATGCATCAGTGCATGCCGATTCGGCATAATGTTGGTTTTTGGTGCACGAGCGCACCATTGATGTGCAGCACCGAATACGTGCATTCCGGCCTTCCGTATCAGAAAGTTCTTTCATGCAACACCAATCTCTGGAGCAATTTCTCGCCTACGTCGAGCAACGCAACCCCGGCCAGCCGGAATTTCTGCAAGCCGTGACCGAAGTGATGGAGAGCCTGTGGCCCTTCATCCAAAAAAACCCCAAGTACGCCGAACACAGCCTGCTCGAGCGCCTGGTCGAGCCCGAGCGCGTGATCTCCTTCCGCGTGAGCTGGGTGGACGACAAGGGCCATGTCCAGGTCAACCGCGGCTACCGCATCCAGCACAGCATGGCCATCGGTCCTTACAAGGGCGGTCTGCGCTTCCACCCCTCGGTCAACCTGTCGGTGCTCAAGTTCCTGGCGTTTGAACAAACCTTCAAGAACGCACTGACCACGCTGCCCATGGGCGGCGGCAAGGGCGGCTCCGATTTCGACCCCAAGGGCAAGAGCGAAGCCGAAGTCATGCGCTTTTGCCAAGCCTTTGTCTCCGAACTGTTCCGCCACGTGGGCTCGGACACCGATGTGCCCGCAGGCGACATCGGCGTGGGTGGCCGCGAAGTGGGCTTCATGGCCGGCATGTACAAAAAGCTGGCCAACCGCGCTGACTGCGTGTTCACCGGCAAGGGCCTGTCGTTCGGCGGCTCGCTGATCCGCCCCGAAGCCACCGGCTTTGGCACCGTGTACTTTGCGCAAGAAATGCTCAAGACCCGCGGCAAGAGCTTCGAAGGCCTGACCGTGACCGTCTCGGGCTCGGGCAATGTGGCGCAGTTCGCCATCGACAAGGCCATGGCGCTGGGCGCCAAGGTGGTGTCGGCCTCCGACTCCTCGGGCACCGTCTACGACCCCGCCGGTTTTGACGGCGACAAGCTGCTCAAGCTGATGGAAGTGAAGAACAAGCACTACGGCCGCGTCTCCGACTACGCCAAGCTAGTGCCCGGCGTGCAGTACTTTGAAGGCAAGACGCCCTGGTTCATCAAGGCCGACGTGGCCCTGCCCTGCGCAACGCAGAACGAGCTGCACTTGGCCGACGCGCAAGAGCTGATCAAGAACGGCGTGCTGTGCGTGGCCGAAGGCGCCAACATGCCTTGCACCATCGAAGCGGCCAAGGCTTTCGAGAAGGCTGGCGTGTTGTACGCACCAGGCAAGGCATCGAACGCCGGTGGCGTGGCCACCTCGGGCCTGGAAATGAGCCAGAACGCGCTGCGTCTGGGCTGGCCTGCCACCGAAGTGGACGAGCGCCTGTTCCAGATCATGGAAGGCATCCATGCTGCCTGCGTCAAGTACGGCAAGCGCGATGACGGCTCGATCAGCTACATCGACGGCGCCAACATCGCCGGTTTCGTGAAGGTGGCCGACGCCATGCTGGCCCAAGGCGTGCTGTAAATCAAACACCCTTGAAGCGGCGACAGCGCTTGCGCGCTGCTGCCCGCACAATAGCCCCCAGTGCCCTCCGGCGTTGGGGGCTTTTTGCATGGGCAGACACAACAACGAGGGGGCCATGGAGCAGGCAGACTTCATCCATCTGGTGCGCGAGAGCGAAATAGAAAGCGCCAGCAACAGCGCCGCTTACCGGCGCAGCGTCATCCGCTTTGCGATCCTGGGCTACCTGTGGGTGGTGGGCTGCTTGGTGCTGGGCCTGGGCACAACCGCCTTTGTGGTGCTGCTGGCGGTGCAAGGCAAGTTTCGCCCCGTCTATGTCTGGATGCTGCTGTTTGGGCTGGGGCTGCTATGGGCCAGCCTCAAGGCGCTGTGGAGCGGCCCGGAGCCAGAGCCCGATGGTATTCCGATCACCGAGGCCGAGGCGCCCGAGCTGTTCAAGGCCTTGGAGCGCATTCGCCGCAAGGTCAAGGGCCCGCCCATCCACGCCGTCTACCTGCAAGACGAGTTCAACGCCGCTATTCGGCAGCGCCCGCGCTTTGGCATGCTGGGCGGCGCCACCAACCACCTGATGATCGGCCTGCCGCTGCTGATGGCGCTGGACAAAGTGCGCATCATGGCCGTGCTGGCCCACGAATACGGCCACCTGCGCGAGAACCACAACCGCCTCAGCGCCTGGGTCTACCGCTCGCGCCGCGCCTGGATCAAACTCTACGAACACACGCGCGAAGACACAGGCGCCATGGGCATGGCCACGCGCTCGTTTCTGAACTGGTATTTTCCGCGCTTTGCCGCCAAGTCCTTCGCCATGGCGCGCCAGGACGAATACGAGGCCGACCGCATCGCCGCGCAGCTGCTGGGCGCCGAGGTAGCCGCCGCCACGCTGACCGAGGTGGAGATCAAAGCGATCTGGCTGGCCGAAGATTTTTGGGGCCTGCACTGGCGCAGCGCCGCCGCGCACCCTTTGCCGCAAGGCCCGTTCCGCAGCATGCAAGCGCTGCTGCGCCTGCAGCCCGAGCCCGGGTTTGCGCAAGATGCGCTGCGCCGCTCGCTGGCCGTGATCAGCGATGTGAGCGACACCCACCCCGCCTTGCGCGACCGCGTGGAAGCCATCACCGGCGAGCGCCCGGGCCTGCCCAGCTGGTCGACCAAGGGCGCAGTCAGCCTGCTGGGCCCCAAGGCCGAGCAGTGGATGCAGCATTTCGATGCGCTCTGGTGCAAGGCCAACGCCAGCACCTGGAAGCAACACCACGCCCGCATGTCGCGCTGGCAAGCGCATGCCCAGCGCCTGCGCGCCAACGCCGCGTACAACAAGGCGGCAGACACCTGTGAACTGGCTCTGATCGAGCGCCGAATCGCGCCCCAAGCGCCCGTGCGCCACCTCTACGAACAAGTGCTGGCAGCCAACCCGCAGTACCCGCGCGCACTGGCTGGCCTGGTAAGCCTGCTCTCGCTCAACGAAGCAGCGCTGACGCAAAAATGCCTGGAAACCCTGTGGCAAACTGCTCCCAGCTACCGCCCGTTTGCCAGCGCGCAAATGATTCAGCTGCTGGAGGCACAGGCCAAGCAAAGCAGCTATGACGCTGCGGCCATGCGCCTGTGGCGCGAGCGCGCCAAACAAGCCGAGCAAGAACAGCAAAGTTTTTTGCAAGCCCTGCAAGAGGCGCCGGTGTTCCAGCATGTGCGCATGCACGACCTCAGCGAGTTCGAGCTGGAAGAACTGCGTGGCGAGCTGGCGCTGTACAAAGTGATCAGCCAGGCCTGGCTGCTGAGCAAGTACGAATCGTCGATGCCTGAGCTACGCATCCACCTGCTGCTGGTGCAAGCGCCCACGCTCAACGAAGACGGGCGCACGCAATTGCGCCGCGCGCTGTATGACGACCTGAACCTGCCCGGCATGCTGCTGGTGGTATGCGTAAGCCCGAACGAGCCCGCCAGCGAAGAAGACGCACGCCGCCACGCGCGCCAGCCCATCTATCTGGCGGCCTACCGGCCTTGAGTTGCTGCGGGCTGGCAGGCAAACTCCAGCCCGCCGCCTTGCCATCGCTTTGGCTCTACACTGGCGGCCTTTCCCCATCACTCACTGACTCCAGCAGCCGCTGCGCGCTTGCGCCCTGCTCGCTGGCGACCGTTTTTTCACCGTGCCATCCGCTGCAACCACCCCTTTGTGCCTGGGCCTGGCCGGCCCCACCGCTTCCGGCAAAACCGGCGCCGCCATTGCGCTGGCCCAGCAATTGGCGGGTGTGCGGCCGGTTGAGATCATCAGCGTCGACTCTGCCCTCATCTACCGCGGCATGGACATCGGCTCGGCCAAACCCAGCGTGCAAGAACAAGCCGGCATTGCGCACCACCTGCTCGATATTCGCGACCCGCTGGACTCGTACAGCGCCGCCGAGTTTGTGCGCGACGCGCTGGCGCTGATCGAGCAAATCCACGCGCGTGGCGCCATCAGCCTTCTGGTGGGCGGCACCATGCTCTACTTCAAAGCCTTGATGGACGGCATTGACGACATGCCCGCCGCCGATGCCGCCGTGCGCGCCCAGCTCGACGCCGAGGCCGCCGAACACGGCTGGCCGCACATGCACGCACTGCTGGCACAGATAGACCCAGTGACCGCTGCGCGCCTGGCGCCCGGCGACAGCCAACGTGTGCAGCGCGCACTGGAAGTGTGGCGCGTCACTGGCCAGCCGCTTTCGCACTTCCACGCCCAAGAAAAACGCCCTTCGCCGCTGCTGCAACTGGCGCCGGCCTTTCAGCTTTTCAGCCTGGAGCCGGACGACCGCGCCTGGCTGCACCAGCGCATTGCCTTGCGCTACGACCAGATGCTGGCGCAAAACTTTCTGGCCGAGGTGCTGCAATTGCGCGTTCGCGGCGATTTGCACCTGAACCTGCCCTCGATGCGCTGCGTGGGCTACCGCCAGATGTGGGAAATGCTGGACAGCTGCGCCGCCCAAGGCATTGCCGTGCACAGCCAGGCCGATGTGCCCGCCGCACTTTGGGCCGACATGCGCGAACGCGGTATCGCCGCCACGCGCCAACTGGCCAAACGCCAGATCACCTGGCTGCGCAGCATGCCGCAACGCCGCGCCATCGCTTGCGATGCGCCAGATGCCTTGCAGCAGTGGCTCCACATGGCCACGCAGGAGTTGATAACACAGCGCGCCTGAGCAAAACGCTTACGCTATATTGGGCTTTCGGTCCTACCGCAACCCTTACTCGTACGCCCTTGTATTTCATCCAATACGAAATCCGACCCGCGCCCACAAGCGCACTCTTTTACCTGGCAGGTGGCGCCATCGCCAATTGCTTTATCCAGGCCAGCTCGCCGGAAAAAGCGCAGAAGTTAGCTCTGGAAAACTTCAAAGAGCAGGGATGGGAAGTCGTTTCTCTGGAAGACGGACCTTTCATTGCGCCGCGAGACAACTACTTGGACGATGACGAATGGCTGCAATGGTTTGATGAGGCATTGCAAAGTGGCGCATGCTACATCTTTCACCAATGGCCGCCTGAAGCCCAAGACGGCGACCAGAGTCATTAAGCATCTACAGAAAAGGGCTCTCTGCTGCAACACATACAGAACTATTGGTGGCTGTACTGGGGAATTGGCGCAGGCCTTGGCTGGACCATATTTCACTATCGCCGAACAAACTCCGAATTGCCGCGACATCGACGATGGAAGTCACTGATCAGAGGCAATGACGAACATGGCGGAGGAATTCCCTTTCGGCAGCTGCTCTTGTTTGCCATCGGGTTGGCCATTCTTGCCATCGCAATGTTGACAGGCCTGCTTCGTTAACCAGTTCTGGAAAAACGACAGCAGCACCCACTGGCGGCTGGCAATAGCACTGGCCTGACCATGATGCCAATTTGGCTTGCGCAAGCTGCTGACTGAGCACGCGGTATTGCCACAGTAGCCACACCAGCCCGGCAACCATTGCTGCGGTAACCACGCAACACGGGCTGGCATTGCGGCCCGGGTTTCGCTACGCTGGGCGCAAACCAACCCGTTTGTTTGTCTGGAGCACCGCATGCGCGACCCCGAAAGAATCGAGCCCATGCTCGACACCCTTCGCCAAATCTGGCAACGTTACCCCGACTGGCGTCTGGGCCAGTTGCTGGTGAACGCCATCAACCCCAACACGCCCTGCCCGGAAATCTTCTACGCCGAAGACGAGGCTCTGCTGGCCAAGCTGCAAATGCTGCTGCAACGGGCGCAAAGCAGAGATTCGGGCACTCGCTAAGCCGAGCACAAACAATAGCCACAGGCCGCTGCGAGACAGTGGCTCGCACCCCTTGCTGCAACAATGCGGGCGATGAGCCTTTCTCCCCCACACGCCGTCGCAGAGTTGCATGTTGATTTCGCGCTCGATCTGATCTGCCCCTGGTGCTGGATCGGGCTGCGCAACCTGCTGGCCGCACGCGAAGCATTGCAAGCCCAATCACCGCAGCTTTCCACCGCCATCGCCTGGCACGCCAGCCCTTTGTTGCCCCATATTCCTGAAGAAGGGGTTCCCTACCAGGCTTTTTACGAAGCGAGACTGGGCGGGGCGGCAGCTGTAGAGGCACGCCGTGCGCAGGTACGCGCCGCTGCACAAGCTGCCGGCCTGAGCTTGAACCATGCGGCCATACAAGTCTTTCCCAACACCCGCCTGGTTTGTGCCTTGGTGAACCACGCCCAAACCCAGCTCGGCACCGAAGCCATAATTGGCTTTGTCGAATCTGTTTTCAGCGCCTACTTCCAGCAAGGGCGCAACATTGGCTCTGTGACTGAACTGCAGGCGCTGGCCCAGGCCGCTGGCCTTAGCGACGACCCGGCGCAATGGGAAACAACGCCCCAACGCAGCAGCTTGCAACCCGCAGGCGGCGTACCGCACATGGTTTTCAATCAGCGCGTACCGGTCACCGGCGCAGTGCCAGTGGCTGATTTACTGCGTGCCATGACGATTGCAACTGGCGCCTGAGCCTTGGCAAACCCCAATGTGGGCAATTCGTCTGCGAGTCCAATCTCGGCTACGCTAGCGTGCATTGTTTGCTGACTGATTGCTTATCCATGCGTCCACTGTCCCCGCCCACCAACCGCCCGCATTGCTGGCGCGACCAGGCCATCGCCAAAATCGAGGCCGATTACCAGCGCAGCGCCGACACGCACCTGATCCCGCTGAACCTGCCCTGCTACACCGACGCAGGCATTGATCTGTACCTGAAGGACGAATCCACCCACCCCACAGGCAGCCTCAAACACCGCCTGGCACGCTCGCTGTTTTTGTACGCGCTGTGCAATGGCTGGGTCAACCAGGGCACGACGATTGTTGAGGCATCAAGCGGATCGACGGCGGTGAGCGAAGCCTATTTCGCCCGCTTGTTGGGCCTGCCGTTTGTGGCGGTGATGCCGCATTCCACATCGCCCGAGAAAATTGCGCAGATCGAATTTCTGGGTGGCCGCTGCCACTTTGTGAACAGCGCTGGCGAGGTCTACGACGCCGCGCGTGAGCTGGCCGCAGCCTGCAACGGCCACTACATGGACCAGTTCACCTACGCCGAGCGAGCCACCGACTGGCGCGGCAACAATAACATCGCGCAAAGCATGTTCCAGCAAATGGGCATGGAACGGCACCCTGTCCCGCGCTGGATCGTGGTGGGCGCCGGCACCGGCGGCACCAGTGCCACCATTGGCCGCTTTGTGCGCTACATGCGCTACGACAGCCAGGTCTGCGTGGCCGACCCCGAAGGCAGCGTGTTCTACGACTATTGGAAAAGCGGCAACCCGAACCTGAGCGCCCCCGGCTCGCGCATCGAAGGCATTGGCCGCCCGCGCGTGGAGCCCAGCTTTGTGCGCGGCGTAGTCGACCACATGGAAGTTGTCAGCAACCGCGAATCCGTTGCCGCCATGCAGTTGCTCAACCATGTGCTCGGCCGCAAGGTGGGCCCATCCACCGGCACCAACATGGTCGCCATGCTGCGCCTGGCCGACGCCATGCGCCAGCGCGGTGAAACCGGCTCACTGCTGACCTTGCTGTGCGACTCCGGTGAGCGCTATCTGCCCACCTATTACCAGGCCGAATGGCTGAGCGAAAACTTTGGCGATTGTGCGGGTGAGCATGGGGTGTTGCAGCCGTTGATGCACGGCCAATAAGGCATTCCTGCCGCGCGTCAACGCACAACAGTCAGCATGTAAGTCAACAAAGCACGCTGCACGTCCAGCAGCCCATGTTTTTGCGCGTAGCCCACAAAGCCTTCATAGTTGACCGGATCAAAACCAACCTCTCTCCCGATATGAAACGGCGGTGTCGGCATAAGCTCGGGCTGCCCCAACTGCGCAAGGTGCTCGGCTGTCAGCGACCAGGCCTCGTCGCTGAAACCTACCGGCCAGCTATCCGTCACGACGATATCTACGGCCTCGGATACCGAGCTGAGAAAGCGCACACCGGGTTTGCGGACGTGAAATTCCGGCCCGCAAAAATGCAACAGCTCAATGCCCATCACACCGGCCAGTTGGTGCCAGGACTGCAGCACATTGGTGGGCGGCCCCCACAGCGCGATCTTGACCTGCTCGATCGGGCCGATCTCAGAGTCGATGAAATACGCATCGGCAAGCACTTCGCAGGGGTGCGCCTGGCTCGACATGGCATTGATCACAGGGCGACTGGAGGCTTCTGCAAACTCACGCAGGCGTTCGTGGTTGGACTCCCGCACCACATACGCCGAGTAAAAAGAATCCAGATAGCCCGCCAGATCGCGCGCACGCTCTGCTGTTTTCAATAAATTGGGCAGCTCAACACCGGCCAGTCCCAGCTGCTCAACGGCCTGGAGAAAACCGGTTCGCGTGCGAACACCGTCACCTTCAAAAGACCAGGCTACACGCCCTGCTACCTTGGCACGCGGTTTTTGTACCAAGGCCCAGATGGCCCGAATTTGCGCAGCAGAAAGATCATGGATGTCGAGCAAGTACATGGGCTGGGATAGATGAAAAGTGATCCAAGGCCAAACGCAATAAAAACATACTAACCTTGAATCATCTCTACCACCCGGTGCTGCAACACCGCCATCGTCACTTCGTCTGTGTACACCTGTAGACAGCGAAAGTTAAAAAGTTCGCAGCCCAAAGCAATGTCGCCCACACGCAACAAAGCGGCAGGCAATCATTTATACAGAATCGGGATTGCGCTTAACACAGGCAAGCGCCAAATGCAGCACTGCAGACCGCAAGCAATCCGGCGCTTACTTGCCCACCAGATCGCTCAGCTTCTTGGCCTCGAACTCGGCCTCGCGTTGGGCGTCGCAGGGCACGCAATCGCCCACCTGGCTTTGCACGGACAGCTTCTCGATCGCTGCCCAGAGCATGGTGATTTGCTGCTCGTGCCCGGCGGCGTTATCGATGATGCCGCGCATGGCTTTGGAGAGCGGATCGTCCTCTTGCGTGACGCCGTAAGCGGTGAACTTTTTCTCTGCGGGCTCTTCAGTCACATCGGCGCTGGCACCTTCTTTGGAAGGGATGATGCGCGCCGGAATGCCCACTGCCGTGGCACCCGCAGGCACGGGCTTGATGACCACAGCGTTGCTGCCGATCTTGGCGCCGTCGCCCACTTCAAACCCGCCCAGCACCTTGGCACCAGCGGCCACCACCACGTTTTTGCCCAAAGTGGGGTGGCGCTTGCTGCCCTTGTAGAGCGTGGTGCCACCCAGGGTGACGCCGTGGTAGATGGTGCAGCCATCGCCCACCACCGCCGTCTCGCCGATCACCACGCCCATGCCGTGGTCGATGAAGACGCGCTTGCCGATGACCGCGCCGGGGTGGATCTCGATGCCGGTGAGCCAGCGGCCCATGTGCGAGATAAAGCGGCCCAGCCACTTGAGCCCATGGTTCCAGCACCAGTGCGCAGGGCGTTGCAGCCAGATGGCGTGCAGGCCCGGATAACAGGTGATGACCTCCCAGCGGCTGCGGGCCGCAGGGTCGCGGTCCAGGATGCACTGAATATCGGAGCGCAGGCGGTCAAGCATGGAAACGTGGAATCTGTCGATATAAGAGAAAGTAAGAAGTCTAGCGGCTTGCGGCCTCGGCCGTCCGCAGCATGGCCTTGGCAACACCACGAAGTATGTGGATTTCTTCCTGGGTCAATTGTGCGCGGTTGAAGAGCTGGTTCAGGCGCGGCATCAACTTTTTGGGCGCATCCGGGTCCAGAAAACCCACTTCGGTCAACGCCTGCTGCCAGTGCTGCAGCATGCCGGCCACCTGCTGGGCATCGGCCCGCTCGCCGTGCACGGCCGCATCGTGCACGGCATAACCGCCCAGCGCCTGGCGCCAGTCATAAGCCACCACCTGCACGGCCGAAGCCAGGTTGAGCGAGCCAAAGTTGGGATTCGTCGGGATCGACAGCGCCACGTTGCAGCGGTAAACATCTTCATTGGCCATGCCATAGCGCTCGCAGCCAAACAAAAACGCCACGCCGGTTTCACCACTGCGGTCCAGCACCGGCGATGCGTCTGTAGCAGCAGGCACCGCATCACCAGCTGCATTTCCCGGCCGCAAAGCGCCACTCAACAACAAGGCGAAGTGCTCACGCGGCGGGCGGGCGGGCGGGCCAAAATCGCGTGGCGTCATGGCGGTGGCGCACAGGTGGCTCATGCCATCGAGGGCTTCGTCCACCGTCTCGACGATGCGGCAATTGGCCAGCACATCGAGGGCGCCGCTGGCACGTTGGATGGTTTCTTCCTTGCGCAGCACATTCGGCCAGCGCGGGCGCACCAGCACCAGCTCGTCAAAACCCATGGTTTTGATGGCGCGGGCAGCAGCACCCACATTGCCAGCATGGCTGGTTTCGATCAGGACAAAACGGGTTTTCATAGGGAAAGCATTCAAATTCAGGACTGCCCTGCGCGATTTTTGGCGCGCAGGTACAATTTGGCCCCTATTGTCGCTGGCGCATCGCCGCTGGCGCACCCCTATTGCTCTTGACCCAGCGTCCCGCAGCGCTATTGCTGCCCACCCAACGCCTTCACAATTTATGTCGTCCTCCTCCCTGCACCCCATGCTCAACATGGCCATCAAGGCCGCTCGCGCCGCAGGCGCCATCATCAACCGTGCCGCGCTTGACGTGGAAGCGGTGCGGGTGTCGACCAAACAGGTGAACGACTTTGTGACCGAAGTGGACCAGCAGGCCGAGCAAGCCATCATCGAAACCCTGCTCACCGCCTACCCCGGCCACGGCATCCTGGCCGAAGAATCGGGCAACGAGTACGGCAACCGCAACTCCGACCACATCTGGATCATCGATCCGCTGGACGGCACCACCAACTTCATCCACGGCTTCCCCGTCTACTGCGTCAGCATTGCGCTGGCCGTGAACGGCCGTGTGGAACAAGCCGTGGTGTACGACCCCACGCGCAACGACCTGTTCACCGCCACCCGTGGCCGTGGCGCCTTCCTCAATGAGCGCCGCATCCGCGTCTCCAAGCGCACCATGCTGCGCGACACGCTGATCACCACCGGCTTCCCCTTCCGCCCGGGCGACAACTTCAAGCAATACATGGCCATGCTCGGCGATGTGATGCAGCGCACGAGCGGCGTGCGCCGCCCTGGCGCTGCGGCGCTGGATCTGGCCTATGTGGCCGCAGGCTTCAGCGACGGCTTCTTCGAAACCGGCCTGAGCATCTGGGATGTGGCAGCCGGCTCGCTGCTGGTGACCGAGGCCGGTGGCCTGGTGGGCAACTTCACCGGCGAAGCCGATTTCCTGGAGCAGCGCGAAATTCTGGCCGCCACGCCCCGCATCTACGGCCAACTGGTGCCCGTGCTGGCCAAGTACAGCAAGTTCGCCGGCGCTGGCGACAAGGCCGCCGTGCGCCAGGCGCTGGACAGCGATACCGCTGAATCTGACGCCGCGCCTGCCGAAGACCAAGTCGAAGGGGACAAGGCCGAATAAGCCTGCTCCCCTTCCAAGGAAAATGCCCGCAGGCTTGGCCGGCGGGCATTTTTGTCTTGTGGGCGGCAGTCTGTTCAAAGCAGGCCGCCAACCACCAAATGTCAATTATCAATTGCTCAAAATGATCTGCGTGATCACACCCGTGGCAATGGCGACCAGCAAATAATCGCCGCCGTTCTGAATCCAGTGGTAGCCGCGAGGCGGTGCGGACAAGCGGTGGCCGCGCCAGTCATTGACCACATAGTTGTGGCCCCGGTATTGCGGCGGCACGCGCGAGCCCTTGTACCACCGGTGGTCAGGGCCAGCACCTCGGTGCGCGGCCACCGCAGGGGCACGGTGTGGGGCCGGACGGGCATTGTGTAACTGGCCGGGGTGCTGGTTGCGGTTGTCATGGCGCGCTTCGGGCGCGTGGCCGTGCGGTTGTGGCTGGGCCTGAGCGGTAACGGCGCCTGCGCCCAAAGTAGCGGCGATGGCGGCAACGGCGATTCGGTTTATCCATGTTGTCATTGGAAGCTCCTTTTTTTGGCTGTTTGACAAGACTGCAACGCCTTGCATGTTGTCCATGATGACCCCATTTCGCTGTGCCAGCACTGGCTTTACCGAGCTTTTCCCCAGCACTGTCTGCGCTTTACAAATGCAAGAAAATCGCATTTGCAGTACTGATTCGCGCTATTTTTGAGAAGATTGGCGCCAGCCTCCAACGCAGCATTGGCGAGTGCACGCTTACCACAAGCCCCCTGCCCGGCTGGGCCGCAGCAGCAGCCTGTTACGGTAAGATGCGCGTTTGGCCCGCAGGCTGGCGGCCGCCGCGCGTTTGTAACAAACACGCTGCAGCGGCGCCGGTGGCGGGCATTTTGCAGACCCTCTAGCCGCTACGCTCCAGACAATGGATTCAGACACCGAGAAAAATCCAACGCCCTCCAAGAAGGGAGATTTTTCAGCGCACACGCCGATGATGCAGCAATACCTGGCTGCCAAGGCTGACTACCCCCACACCCTGCTGTTCTACCGCATGGGTGACTTTTATGAGCTGTTCTTTGGCGATGCCGAAAAGGCCGCGCAGCTGCTCGACATCACGCTCACCCAGCGTGGCCAATCGGCCGGCCAGCCGATTCCGATGGCGGGCGTGCCCTTCCACGCACTGGAGAACTACCTGGGCCGCCTGATCAAGCTTGGCGAATCGGTGGCGATTTGCGAGCAAGTGGGCGAGGTGGGCGCCAGCAAAGGCCCGGTCGAGCGCAAAGTGGTGCGGGTGGTGACGCCCGGCACGGTGACCGACAGCGAGCTGATGAGCGACAAGGCCGAGGCCATGCTGCTGGTGGTGCACCAGGCACCGCGCGCGCGCTGCGGTCTGGCCTGGCTGAGCGTTACCCAAGGCAAGATTTTTCTGGCCGAATGCACGAACGAAGACCTGGGCAGCTGGATAGCCCGCATCGCCCCCAGCGAAGTGGCCTACAGCGCAGGCGCTACGCAGCGCTTTGAGCAAGAGCTTTACCAAATGCGCAGAGGCGGCGTTATCACCTGCCCGCTCACGCTGCGCCCCGACTGGCAGTTTGACGAGAAGCTGGGCGAGCGCAAGCTGCTCGAGCAATTGGGTGCCGCCAGCCTCAAGGCCTGGAACGCCGAAGAGCTGTACGCCGCACACGCTGCCGCTGGCGCGCTGCTGACCTACGCCGAGCACACGCAAGGCCGCGCGCTGCCGCACGTGCACAGCATCCATGTGGTGCGTGATGATGCGCTCATCAACCTGCCTGCTACCACGCGCCGCAACCTGGAGCTGGTCAAAACCTTGCGCGGCGAAGACAGCCCCACGCTGTTCTCGCTCATCGATACCTGCCAAACCGGCATGGGCAGCCGCCTGCTCAAGGCCTGGTTGCTGGAGCCCAGCCGCGACCGCAGCGATGCCGGCGCCCGCCTGCAAGCCATTAGCGTGCTGCGCGGCGAGAGCTCGTCTGCCGCCGCTGCGCCGTGGCAGATTCTGCGCACCGAACTCAAAGGCGTCTCCGATGTGGAACGCATCACCGCCCGCATTGCCTTGCGCCAGGTACGCCCGCGTGAGCTGGTGGCACTGGGTTTGACGCTGCAAAAAGCCGAACAGCTGGCGCTCAACGGCGCTTCGCCAGCGCCGCTGCTGAACCAGATTTTCGAGGCCTTGCAACCGCCGCGTGAGGCAATGGAACTGCTGCTCAAAGCCATTGCACCCGAGCCTGCCGCGCTGGTGCGCGACGGCGGCGTCATCGCCAACGGCTTTGATGCTGAGCTCGACGAGCTGCGCGGCATCCAGACCAATTGCGACGCTTTCCTGCTCGATCTGGAAACCCGCGAAAAGGCGCGCACCGGCATCAGCAACCTGCGCGTGCAGTTCAACAAGGTGCACGGCTTCTATATTGAAGTGACGAGCAGCCACGCCAACAAGGTGCCCGACGACTACCGCCGCCGCCAGACCTTGAAGAACGCCGAGCGCTTTATCACGCCCGAGCTCAAGACCTTTGAAGACAAGGCTTTGTCGGCGCAAGAGCGCGCCCTGCAGCGCGAAAAGCTGTTGTACGAGCAAGTGCTGGACCAGTTGCAGCCCCATGTGCCGCAGCTCACCCGCGTGGCGCAGGCCATCGCTTCGCTGGACGCGCTGTGCGCGCTGGCCGAGCGCTCGCTCACGCTCAACTGGTGCGCGCCGCAGTTCGTGCCCGAGCCTTGCATCGACATCGACGCAGGCCGCCACCCGGTGGTGGAAGCGCGCCTGGCCGAGACATCCAACGCCTCGTTCATCGCCAACAACACACGCCTGTCCAGCAACCAGCGCCTGCAGATCATCACCGGCCCGAACATGGGCGGTAAATCGACCTATATGCGCCAGGTGGCGCTGATCGCGCTGCTGGCCAGCATGGGCAGCTATGTGCCGGCCACACGCTGCCTGCTCGGCCCGATCGACGCCATCCACACCCGCATCGGCGCGGCCGACGACCTGGCCAACGCGCAATCGACCTTCATGCTGGAGATGACCGAGGCCGCGCAAATTCTGCACAGCGCCACGCCCAACAGCCTGGTGCTGATGGACGAGATCGGCCGTGGCACCAGCACCTTCGACGGCCTGGCGCTGGCTAGCGGCATTGCTACGCACCTGCACGACAAAACCAAGGCGCTGACGCTGTTTGCCACCCATTACTTCGAACTGACCGAGCTGCCGGCCAAGGCCAAGCACGCCATCAACATGCACGTGGCCGCCACCGAAGCGGGCGCCGACATTGTGTTTCTGCACGAGATCCAGCCCGGGCCGGCCAGCCGCAGCTACGGCGTGCAAGTGGCCAAGCTGGCCGGCATGCCAGCGCCCGTGCTCACGCATGCGCGCCACGCACTGGCGGCGCTGGAATCGCGCCAACAAGCCAACGAAGCACAGGTAGACCTGTTCGCCGAACCGGTCGCAGCCGATCTTCCTACCCCGAGCGCTGTCGAAGCCAAGCTGCGCGAGCTGCAGCCTGACAGCCTGACGCCGCGCGACGCGCTCGATCTTCTCTACTCCCTCAAACGACTCGCAGACAAGTCATGACCTACTGTGTAGCCATCAAGCTGAACGCCGGCCTGGTGTTCCTCTCGGACTCGCGCACCAACGCCGGCCTGGACCATATCAGCACCTTCCGCAAAATGATGGTGTATGAAAAGCGCGGCGAGCGCTTCATGGTGCTGCTGTCGGCGGGCAATCTGTCGATCTCGCAATCGGTGCGCGAAATCTTGCAGACCCAGCACCTGGAAGACGAAAACGGCGGCCCGCCGATCACCATCTGGAACGCCAAAAGCATGTTCGACGCCACGCGCGTACTCGGCGCTGCCGTGCGCCACATCTACGAGCGCGACGGCAAGGCGCTGGAACGCTCGGGCGTGGATTTCAACTGCAGCATGGTGTTTGGCGGCCAGATCGCGGGCGAGGCGCCGCGCCTGTTCCAGATGTATTCAGCCGGCAACTTTATCGAAGCCACCACCGAAACGCCTTACTTCCAGATCGGTGAAGCCAAGTACGGCAAGCCGGTGCTCGACAGGGTGCTGACCCAGCACACGCCGCTGAACGAAGCGGCCAAATGCGCTCTGGTCTCCATGGACAGCACGCTCAAATCGAACCTGTCGGTCGGCCTGCCGCTGGACCTGGCAGTGTACGAAACCGACGCGCTGCAATGCAACAGCATTGCCTGCATTGACGAGCACAACGCTTACTTCCGCATGGTGCGCAACACCTGGGGCGACAAGCTGCGCCAGGCCTTTGACAGCATCGACGACCCGCGCTGGGACAATGGCAACGTGGCAGACTCGATCCAACCCAGCAACAGCCAGGCCAAGCCTGTAAAGAAAATCACCGACTCGAATGTGATGCTGTAAACGCAGCTATTCGCTCCACAAAAAAGCCGCGGTCGACGCGGCTTTTTCTTGGGTGCTATCGGCTTCAGCTGTGCACCAGGTTCGGGTTCTGCGCCAATTGCTGGCCGATGGCTTTGCAGGCTTGCAGCAAGGGCTGGATGTAGGCCGCTTGCACGTCTTCTTTCTGGCGGAACAACAAGGTGCTGACGCTGATGGCGGCAACGGGCGCGCCGTCCGGCCCCAGCACGGCGCCGCCAAAGCAGTAAATGCCTTCTTCGTTTTCTTGTGCGTCGGTAGACCAGCCTTGGGCACGCACAGCGTCTACCTGCTGCAGCAAAACGGCTGCACTGGTAACGGTGTGCGCAGTGAGCGGTTCGTAGTTGAGTTGCGCCATGGCATCGCTGGCGGCTTCGCGCGGCAAAGCGGCCAAATAGGCTTTGCCCACCGCGGTGGAATACAGGTTGACGCTGGTGCCAATGCGCGAGGACATCTGCACCGCGCTCGGGCTCTCCAGCTTTTCGATATAGACCATGCTCAGGCCCGAAGGCACGGCAAAGTGGATGGTCTCGCCCGTGGTGTCGCGCAGCGTGCGCAGTGCATCAAGCGCCGCCATGCGCAGGCCCGAGCGGCTCCAGCTCCGGCTGGCCAACTGGATCAGGCGCGGGCCCAAAGTCCAGGCCCGGGTGCTGCCCACCTCCACCAGCATGCGCTCGGCCTGCAAGGCCGCCACAATGCGGTGCACGGTGGGGCGCGGAAAGCCGGTGGCCTTGGCCATGTCGGCAATGCCCAGCGGCTCGGCGCTGTCGGCCACCAACTGCAGCACGCGCATGAATTTGGAAAACGCTGCCGTGCCAGCAACGCTGTTTTCGGCAAGAGAAGGGATAACAGCCATGGTTCGATCCAACAGAACCGCCTAGCATACCGCAGCGCCAGCAGGCCGGGCAGCTGGCTCGCCGCCGCTGGCACGGGCAAACGCCGGGCCAGCGGGCGGGCGGCGTCAGTTCTTCATGTCCAGGCTCTTGACCAGTTCGCCAAAGAAGGTCGCGTCCTTCTTCATCTCCTCGCGGAAAGCATCGCCATCGCGGTAGACAAAGCCCAGGTTCTGCTTGTTCAGCACCTCTTGGAAGCTCGCCTCATCAATCGTCTTCTTGGCCGAGGTCTTGAGGTAGTTCACCACTTCGGGCGGCATGTTCTTGGGGCCGGCAATGCCGCGCCAGGTGCCAATGCTCAGGTCAATGCCCTTTTCTTTGAGCGTGGGCACCTTGTCGAAATTCTTCAGGCGCTGGTCGGCCATCACCGTCAGCATCTTCAGCTTGCCGGCTTGCAGTTGCTGCGCCACCTCGGCCGGGCTCACGGCCACCGCATCCACGTGGCCGCCCATCAGCGCCAGCACCGCCGGACCTGCGCCCTGGAAAGGAATGTGGTTGAACTTGATGCCGGTCTTCTCGCCCAGCGCAGTCGCGGCAAAGTGCCAGATCGAGCCATTGCCGGCATTGCCGACACCCATCTTGCCCGGCTCTTTTTTCGACGCGGCCAGGAACTCTTCAATCGTGTTCCAAGGCGCATCAGCGCGCACCGTGATCGCCGCCTGGTCGGCGTTGAACTGGATGATAGGCGTGACATCGTCATACGAGAACTTGGCCAGTCCCATGGGCTTCAAGGTGACCAGCTCCACCGTCACCACCGCCAGCTTGTAGCCGTCGGGCTTGGCGTTGATCATGTCCGTCCAACCGATGGCGCCGCTGGCACCGGGCTTGTTGATCACCACCACGCTTTGCGGAATGTGCTTGCGCGCCGCCTCACCAAACGCACGCGCCACACCATCCGTACCGCCGCCAGGCTGGAAAGGCACGATCAACTCGATCTGGCGCGCCGGGAAATCTGCCGCCACAGCCATTCCACCCAGGCCCATGGCCATGGCACCCGCGCTGGCTGCCAGCAGCTGAATTGCGCCGCGGCGCGTCTTTTGCATCTTCATACCGTCGTCTCCTTTTGCTTTTGCTTGTTCGTGCGGCTTCCTGTCGCCGCACATCCACTATGTAGACAGTGATTCACAATATGGCGAAATCATAAAAGCAAGAGGTACGACAACAGCTCCAGACTTACCCGAAGAAACCGGTATCAGACACCGGGTCACCGCCCTTCTCAACAGACAACCAGCCGCAACCCTGCACCACCAGGGCACAAAAAAGCCCGGCTCAAGGCCGGGCTGCATGGAGAGGCTGGGCTAGCGCATCAGTTATCTGCCCAGGTCACCACGCCAGTGAACGCCGTCACTAACACAATGATGCCGAACACGATGCGGTACCAGGCAAACGGCACAAAGCTGTTGCTGGCGATATAGCGCAGCAGCCAGCGCACGCACAGCCAAGCGCTGATGAACGAGAAGATCAGGCCCACCGAGAAAAGCGGAATATCGGCCATGGACAGCAGCGCGCGCTCTTTGTAGAGACTGTAGACGCCCGCGCCGATCAGCGTCGGAATGGCCAGAAAGAAAGAGAAATCCGTCGCCGCCTGGCGCGACAGGCCCATCAGCATGCCACCGATGATGGTGGAGCCGCTGCGGCTGGTGCCCGGCACCATGGCCAGGCACTGCACCAGGCCCACTTTGAGCGCGTCGAGCGGCGTCATATCGTCTACCGAATGCACACGCACATGGCCGGTCTGGCGCTTTTCGGCCCACAAAATGATGAAGCCGCCCAAGATGAAGGTGGTGGCCACCACCACCGGCGTGAACAAATGCGCCTTGATGAACTTGCCAAACAGCAGGCCCAGCACCACGGCGGGCAAAAAGCCGATGAACACGTTCAAGGCAAATTTTTGCGCCTGGCGGCTGCTGGGCAAGGCGACCAGGGTGGAACGAATCTTTTGCCAGTACACCAGAATCACGGCAAAGATGGCGCCAGTCTGGATGGCGATATCGAACACCTTGGCCTTGGCGTCGTCAAAACCGAGCAAGGCGCCAGCCAGAATCAGGTGGCCGGTGGAGGAGATCGGCAAAAACTCGGTCAGCCCTTCCACCACGCCCATGATGGCGGCTTTGATCAACAACAAGGTGTCCACAACAGTCTTTCAAAAAATGCGTGCCCGGATTATCTCTGTGCTCGCCGGGCTGGGCGGCCATGCCCCGAGGGCTGCCACGAAATTTTACAAAATTGATAGCAACAGGCTCTTAGCTGGCATATGCCAGCCCACTAAAAAGCCTGAAGTTTTCCGAAATAGCGCTTAACTCGGCAGTTCCAGTGCTTGCACGCCGGCTCCTGCTGGCAGCAAAGCCTCGTAATGCGCCAGCACCAGATAACGCCCTTCTCGCGCAAAGCGCTGCGCCGCCGCCTGCAAGGCCACGGGCACATAAGCGAGCGCCGGTTTGTCCAGGCCGGATAGCGGCTCGTCCAACAACACCAGTTTTGCGCCGCTCGCCAAACCCAAGGCCAGCACCGCTTTGCGCAAGCTGCCGGTGGACAACGCCAACAACGGTTTGTGCCAATGCTCGGCCAAACCCAGGCCTTGCTGCAGCTCGGCCAACAGCGCTGCATCCCAACTAGCAAAGTGGGCGCGCAAACTATCGGCCCATTGCGCCAGGGTGATGGTATCCGGCGGCATGGTTTCGGGCTTGCGTGGCTCGTGCCAGAACAGCTCGTGCGCGGCCTGCAACTGAGCCGGGCTTTGTCCATCTACCAGCAAGCTGCCGCCCGCTGCCGCCAAACGCCCGGCCAGCAACTGCAAAGCCGTGGTTTTGCCCACGCTGTAAGCATCGACCAACTGCAGCAAACCAGGCTGCGCCTGCCACTGCCAAGCGGGCAAAACCGTGCCGCCGCCGGGGTAGGAAAATCTCACTGCCATCCACTGCAATGCCATGCTCTGCCGCGCTTTCCTGCTATCAATAACTCCTGAAAACATAGCATAAAATCCTTGGACTCTCAGCGATCACCCGCGACATGCTCGACTATCTAGACTTTGACACCAGCGACGACGACGAAGGCAACACCAGCTTCGACGCCATGGCCTACGCCCAGGCAGAGCGCTGGCCCGCATTGCAGGCCGAGGTGGAGCAAGTGCTGGGTTGGTGCACGGCAGAATTTGGTCGCCCCGGCCCGCTGGACAGCGGCCGCCATTGGGACTTGGATTTGCAACTGCAAAGCGACGCCGGCCACGAACTGGCCGCCCGCTGGGATGCCGCATCAGCCAGCTTGCAAGCCCCCGATGCCGCACACTGCGCCGCCCTGCAACTGAGCCTGACGATCAGCGGCAACGAGGCGTTTGCGCAGGCTTTGAGCGCGCAGTTTTTGGACGAAGAAGCCTGACGCGCAGACGTATCCGTATAGCTGCGCAGCGGCTGCTCCGCCGTTGGTCAGTGCATGTCCACGCAAGCTGTTTCTATTGAGAGAGGTCACGGTCACAGATTTTTTTGTTAATACATTAAAATCATGTTTACCGTCATAGAAACCCCTGAATTCATCGCCTGGTCAGCCGATGTCTGGTCCGACGATGAGTGCTCTGAATTCATCAACTGGATCTCGGTGCACATCGATGCTGGCGACCTGATTCCGGGTTCAGGCGGGCTGCGCAAAGTGCGTTGGAGTCGCGCTGGCATGGGCAAGCGCGGAGGTGCCCGTGTCATCTTCTACTCACGCAATCTGCGTGGCGAGGTAGTGCTGCTGATTGTTTACGCCAAAGCCAAGTTCGACAACATCAGCCCCGAAGTACTCAAGGCCATCAAGGAGAAATTCGATGCCCAACAACACTAAAGATCCGGAGATTTTGGCTTTTGAAGCCGCTCTGCTCCGCAGCGTTGACCAAGCCATTAACGGCGAATACGCCGCCATCCACACCCCCGAGCAAATTGCCGCCCGCAAACGCGGCCGCCCCGCCGGCAGCACCAAGGAAGAGCACAAAATCAGCACCACCATCCGCCTGGATGCCGATGTGCTCGAAGCCCTCAAGGCCACAGGCAAAGGCTGGCAGACGCGGCTCAACGACTTGATCCGGGCCGATATCCAGGCCGGCCGCCTCAAGGCTTTGGCTTAGGCCGGCGGCATGGAAAAGCGTTTCCAGATTCTGATGGTCTGCATGGGCAATATTTGCCGCAGCCCTACGGCCCACGGCGTGATGCGTGAGCTGGTGCAAAGCCGGGGTTTGCAGGCACGCATCAGCGTCGACTCTTGCGGCACGCACGCCTACCACGTGGGCGATGCACCCGATCCCCGCTCGCAGCAACACGCGCTGCGGCGCGGCTATGACTTGTCGGATCTGCGGGCCCGCCAAGTCTGC
The DNA here is from genome assembly GCF_043359985.1 of Comamonas trifloxystrobinivorans. Taxonomy (NCBI): domain Bacteria; kingdom Pseudomonadati; phylum Pseudomonadota; class Betaproteobacteria; order Burkholderiales; family Comamonadaceae; genus Comamonas; species Comamonas trifloxystrobinivorans. Next base: position 115,251 of record NZ_JBHZGV010000010.1, on the reverse strand, counting down.
GCCGCCGATTTTGGCCAGGCCGATCTCATCTTGGCGATGGACGCGCAAAACATGGCCTTGCTGCGCGAGCGCTGCCCGGCCAAGCACCAACACAAACTGCAGATGCTCACCGACTATTGCCAAAGCCTGCAAGCCAACGCCGTGCCCGACCCGTACTACGGCGGTGCTAGCGGTTTTGACCAGGTATTGGATTTGGTGGAAGACGCCTGCGCTGGCGTACTGGCGCAGTTGCAGCACAAGCGCTTGGTTTGACTGATTTGACTGGTGTGGCGGCAGAGCTGCTCAGCTTCGCCGCCACACTAGCAACACCCAATTACTTCAACAAATCCGCCACTTTCGCCAAAGCGGCCTGGGCGCACTGGTCGTCCAAGTGGCCACCGGGCGCGCCGGCAACGCCTACGGCGCCGATCACTTCGCTCTCCACCTTCACCGGGAAGCCGCCGCCGAGCAGCAAATAGCCCGGAATGTCCTTGAGGTTGGCGGCGCCAGGGTTCTTTTGCGAGTTTTCCATCAAAGCCAGCGAAGGCGCTTTGGCCGATGCCGAGGTGAAAGCCTTGGCCCGGCTGGCTTCCACCGTGTGCGGGCCGGCGTTGTCGGCACGTTGCACGGCGCGCACGGTGCCAGCGCGGTCTACCACGGTGGCGGTCACGGCATAGCCATTGGCGGCGCACGCGGCCACCGACTGGCTGGCGATCTGGTTGGCCAGCTCCAGCGACATGTTCTTTTCGGTGCGCACGGCCTGGGCGTTGGCGGCGCAGACGCTCAAGGTCAATAGGGCAAGGCTCAGGGCTTTTTTCATGGATTTCTCTCCGGTTGGAATGGCTTCCACTGTAGGAAAACCCGGCGCCGCCGACCATCCGCCCGGCTACGCGGCCAGCTCCGTAGAACTACGGAGTGCCCTCGTCCACCAAGGCCGCGTAATGGCGGATCAGGTGGGCCAGCGAATCTACCTCCAGCTTGGCAAACAAGTTGGCTCGGTGCGTCTCTACCGTGCGCGGCGAGAGGCTGAGCGCGCGGCCAATCTCCTTGTTCGTCAGACCTTCCACAATCAGGCCCAGCACTTCGCACTCGCGGGGCGACAGCTGGGCATAACGCTCGCGTGCCTGCCGGTCTGCCTGGTGGCGCTCGCGCGAGCGCACATGCTGGCGCACAGCGGCTTGCAGCGCCTCGATCAGCAACTCGTCATCGACCGGCTTTTCCAAAAACTCGGCCGCGCCCACCTTGAAAGCGCGGCGGCACATCTCCACCGTGCCGTGGCCGGTCAGCATGATCACCGGCTGGTCCACGTTTTGTGCCACCAGCGTGTCGAGCACCGCCAAGCCGCTGGTGCCAGGCATGCGCACATCGAGCACAATCGCGCCCACATCGCTGCGCGAGAACTGCGCCAGAAACACCTGCGGATCGCTCCAGGTCTGCACGCGCAAGCCCACCGTGCCGATGAGCAGCGCCAAGCTCTCGCGCACAGCGGCGTCGTCGTCAACCAGGTGGATCAGGGGCGAGAGCGAAGCAGTCATGGTGCAATCAAAAACAGAAATTCAAGGTTGAGCCGCCAGCGGCAGCTGCAGCAAAAACTCAGCCCCCGCGCCGTGGGAAGCAGCATTGGCTGCGGGCGCCAGCGTCAGCTCGCCACCCATTGCGTGCGCCAGGCTTTCCGACAAAGAAAGCCCCAGCCCCAAGCCACCTGCGCGCGTTGTGAAGAACGGCGTGAACAAGCGTGAGCGCGCATCCTCCGGCACGCCGGGGCCGGTGTCGCGCACGCTCAAAAGCGCTTGGCCGCCCTGCGTGAACAGGCGCAGATAAAGACGGCGCTGAGCAGCATCGACCTGCTCCATCGCCTGCATGGCATTCATCAGCAAGTTGTGAATGATCTGCTGCAAAGCCACGGGCTCGGCGCGCACTGCGGGGAAATCGGCGGGCGCGTCCACTTGCACGCTGATGTTGCGGCGCTGCAGCTCAGGCTCCAGCAGGTTCAGAGCATCGTTCAGCGCAGCGGGCAAAGCCAGCGGCTGCATCTGGCCCGACAGATCGGGCCGCTCCACCACGCGGCGCAAGCGCCCTACAACCGCGCTGGCGCGGCGCGCCTGGTCTACGGCCTGGCCCATGGCGATGCGTGCCGTGTCCAAATCGGGCTCGTCATCACCCAGCAAGCGTTGCGCTGCCTGGGTGCTGGCGAGCAGCGCGGTCAGCGGCTGGTTCAGCTCGTGCGCCATGCCGGCGGCCAACTCGCCCAGTTGGTTGAGCCGCGCCACCTGCCCTACGCGCAGCAGCTCTTCGCTGCGACGTGCGGCGGCCCGTTGGCGCAACCACGAGCGCAGGGCCAGCAACAGCACGCCGCTGGCCAACACCCAGGCCAGCATGCGCAGCCAAGGCAGCTCTTGCCATGCCACATCGCGGTTCAACACCACATCGAAAGGCTGGCTCGGCGCGGCCAAGATTTTGTGAAACTCGTAATGCCAGCCCGACGCTTGCGGCCGGCCAGCCTGCACCACAAATGCCTGGCCCTGGTATTCCAGCCGCACGCTGACCGGACTGGTCTGCGCATCCATCGGCCATTCTTCCCAAGGAATCGTGGCGCGCAAATCCAGCAACAAAGCGAAGTCGGCCGGGTGGCTGACACGCGGGCTGGCATAGGCCAACCACACCCGGCCGCTCGCCAAGTCAGCCTGCGCCAATTCCGCATGGCGGCTTTCGCCGGAGCGAGCCGCAGCAGTTTGCATTTGCGTGCGCAGCGCAGCAGGCCAAGCCACGGGCCAGACATCGCCGGGCAAGCGGCGCAGCACTTCCAACATTTGCGGATAAGCAGAAGGCAGGCGCAGCAAAGGCAGAGCCTCGCCGCCGGGCTGCTCTGGTGGTGGCTGCAACAGCGGCAGCGTTGCCATCACGGCGTCATGCTGCACCGCGCGCTGGCTGAGCAAGCGGTGCACGATGCGGGCATCGGTGACGAAAGCGTCTTCCAGCGCCAGCAAGCGCGCATGCGCCAACCAGCTGGCACCCGCCGCCGCAAGGGCAAGCCAGGCCAGCAACCAGATCAGCAGACTGCGCGCAGGAGAAAAAGCCATGGCCGCGATTCTGGCACGGCCGGCCGGCGCTTGGCTGCGCATGGATTTCCCGCTGATTGCGCCTGCCGCAGCCTACTCCGGCTTATTTCGGCAGTTGGCCCTGCACGCCTTCCACCAGCCAGTTCATTGGCAGAATCTGTTCGTCGCTCAAAGCTTGACCCGCTGCAATGCGCACAGCGCCCTGGTTGTCGCGCACCGGCTGCTTGCCAGCGGCGAAGGGCTGGATCTTGCCTGCTGCCATGTCTTTTTGCCGCGCCAGCACTTCTTGCTGCACAGCGGCTGGCACCTTGGTGCCAAAGCCTTCCATGCGGATCATGCCTTCGCGCACGCCGCCCCAGACATTGCCCGTCTTCCAGCTGCCGTTGAGCACCGCTTTGGCGCGCTGCGTGTAGTAAGCGCCCCATTGGTGGGTAGCGGCCACAATCTGTGCGTCAGGGCCTACGCTGCGCATATCGCTGTGGTAGGCAACCGCCAGTTTGCCGCGCTCTTGCGCTGCCGCCATGATGGCGGTGCTGGCGGTGTGGAAAGCCATCACATCCACGCCTTGGTCGAACAGTGTCATCGCCGCTTCGCGCTCGCGTGGCGGGTCAAACCAGGTGTTGATCCACACCACTTTCACCTGCGCCTGCGGGTTGACCGAGCGCATGCCCAACGCAAAAGCGTTGATGCCCTGAATCACCTCGGGGATGGGCATGCCAGCCACATAACCGGCCACGCCGGTTTTGCTCATGCGAGCTGCAGCAATGCCTGACAGATAGCGCCCTTCGTAATAGCGCGCATTGGCGTTGGCCACGTTGGGCGCCGTTTTGTAGCCGGTGATGCTTTCAAAGCGCGTGGATGGAAAATCTTGCGCCACTCGCAGCGTGGGCTCCATATAGCCAAAGCTGGTGGTAAAGATGAGCTGGTTGCCTTGCGCCGCCAGATCGCGGATCACACGCTCGGCATCTGCGCCTTCCGGCACATCGGCCACGACCGTGCTTTTGACCTGGCCGGGCAGCGCTTTTTCCATGGCGATGCGGCCTTCATCGTGCTGGTGCGTCCAGCCTGCGGGCAAGACCGGCGTCACATAGACAAAGCCGACTTTGAGGGGTTCTTTAGGGGCGGGTTGCGCAGGCTGCTGGCCAGCGCTGTGAGATGGGATGGCGACAGAAAACGCACAAGCGGCCACGAGCGTGGCTGCGAGGTTTTTGTACATGGTGTTCCTCTACATGGTCTCGGGTTGGGAGAACGCGCAGGAGCTGGAGACACAGCCGCTGCGGGGCGCTATTGTAGGCAGCACGCAGTAACCGCGTGGCCGGGTTGGTTGCGGCGAATCAGCGCCTTCCAGGGAAAACCCCGTGCTTTGAAGCCATTTGGCGGCGTGTTAGCCGTCTATAGTGGGTCTTTTACCCATTGGTGAAACCACTACAAGGAGGAGGCGCAGGCCATGCCGCACTTTGTTGACACGTCGCCCGCAGGCAGCTGCATTTTTTGCAAACTCGTGCAAGGCGAGATCCCATCGGCCAAGGTGTACGAGGACGAGCTGACGCTCGCCTTCATGGATCTGGGCCAGGTCAACCCCGGCCATGTGCTGGTGGCCACCAAGCGCCACGCGGCCAATATCTTCGAGATCACCGATGCCGAGGCCGCCGCCGTCATGCAAACGGCCCGCAAGGTGGCGCAGGCCGCCAAGCTGGCTTTTGAGCCTGCAGGCCTCACCTTGCTGCAAGCCAATGGCGCCGAAGGCGGCCAGACCGTAGCGCATTTCCACCTGCATGTGGTGCCGCGCCATGCCGATGACGGTATTACGTTTACCTGGCCCCGCAAAGAACCCGGCGGCGCGGTGCTGGAAGGCTATGCACTGCAATTGCGCAATGCCATGCATGCGCAGGAGCAAGAGCCAACAGCGGCTTGAATCCGCCAGCCAGCTCAGCCAGAAGCTGCCCGAGTGGCAGCTTTTTTCGTCTCAACGCCTCAAGCCTTCGCGCTCGTAGAACTGCTGCAGCTCACGCGGCGTAGCCAACAACAGCTTGGGCATGGTTGCGTTGTCATAAAACGCCAAGCGCTTGGGCCGATTCTTGGGAGTGACCACGGCGATGTGGCGCAGCATGTCCCATTTGACGCTGTCGCGCCCGCCTGCCAGGGCGCCGGCTCTTTCGCGCTCGAACCAGCAGCGGCGCAGGTAGCGCAGCAAGCTGGTCAGCGTGGGCAGCTCCAGCAAGATCAAGCCCGTGGCGCGTGCCAGGCGCTGCGGCGTGCAGTTGGAGTAGTTGCCGTCCATCACCCAGCGCTCTTGTGCGATCGCCTCGTCGTGCAAGCGCCAGAAATCGCGCGTTGGTCGCGCCACCCAGTCGGAGTTGGGCAGGTGGTAGAGCTGGTCCAGATGCACCACCGGCAACTGGCGTTGGCGCCCTATGGCTTGCGCCAGCGTCGATTTACCGGCGTTGGACGGGCCCAGAATGCAGATGCGCTCGCCGAGCTCATCGAGGCTGGGCTCTGTCATCAGGCTTGCGCAAAGCTTTGTTGGAGCTGCGCCAGCCAGCGCGCCTTTTGCTCGGCGGGCACAAAGCTCGCCTCAAAGCTGTTGGCGGCCAGTTGGTAAGCCTCTTGCGCGCCCATGCCAGTGGCGGCAAAGAGCTGGACAAAGTTGTCGTTGATGTAGCCACCGAAATAAGCCGGGTCGTCCGAATTGACGGTGGCTACCAGGCCCGCCGCCAGCAACTGCGGCATGTTGTGGTCTGCCAGATCGGGGAAAACCTGCAGCTTCTGGTTCGACAAGGGGCAGACGGTGAGCGGCACGCGCTCGTCTTTCAAACGCTGCATCAGCGCGGTATCGTGCACCGCCTGTACACCGTGGTCTATGCGCTCGGCGTGCAGCAAGTCCAACGCACCCCAAATGTAGGCGGGCGGCCCTTCTTCGCCTGCGTGCGCCACGCGGCGCAGGCCCAAGTCTTTGCAATGCGCAAACACGCGGGCAAATTTTTCGGGCGGGTTGCCCACTTCGCTGCTGTCCAGACCGACGCCGCTGAAGTAATCGCGGTACGGCAGCGCTTGCTCCAGCGTGGCCCAGGCATCGGCCTCGCTCAAATGGCGCAGAAAGTTCAGGATGAGTTGCGAGCTGATGCCCCAGCGCTTTTGCGCATCTTGGCAAGCGCGGTGCAGGCCCAGAATCACATGCTTGATGTGAACGCCGCGCGCAGTATGGGTTTGCGGGTCGAAAAAGATCTCGGTATGCACCACATGGTCGGCCACCGCTTTTTCCAGGTAAGCCATGGCCATGTCGTAAAAATCTTGCTCGTGCAAGAGCACGCTGGCACCGGCGTAGTAGATGTCGAGAAAGCTCTGCAGATTGGTAAATGCGTAGGCGGCACGCAGGCTTTCCACATCGGCATAGGGCAAGGCCACCCCGTTGCGCTGCGCCAGCGCAAAGATCAGCTCGGGCTCCAGCGAGCCTTCGATGTGCATGTGCAGCTCGGCCTTGGGCATGGCGCGCAGCAGCGCCGGCAGGCGCTCGGCGGGCAGTTGGTAATCGTGGGGCAAGGCCGTCATGGTGGGCTTTCTGGTAAGGGATGGTTGCCAGGCAGTGCTGCCGAGGCTACCAGCGCTGCGCACAGAGTCAAGTGCGCATCAGTGAATGAAAAAGGGCCGCAGCTGCGGCCCTGGTTTACGCGAGTTTGGCGATGTCGCTTTTGCGCTTATTTCGCGCCGGGCACCTTGCCATCCACGCCCTTGACGTAGAAGTTGATGCCACGCAGGAAGTCGTCATCGGCCGTCTTGCCCTCTTCCACCACGGCCTTGCCGTCCTGGCCGAGGATAGGGCCCTTCCAGATGCTGAAGGTTCCGTCTTTCAGGCCCTTCTTGACTTCTTCGACCTTGGCCTTGGCGTTGTCAGGCACGTCGGCGGCGAGCGACACGATGTCGATCGCGTTTTCCTTCACGCCCCACCAGGTGTGCTGGCTGGTCCACTTGTTGCCCAGCACGTCGTTCACGACCTTGCTGTAGTAAGGCGTCCAGTTGATGATGGCCGAACCCAGGTGGGCCTTGGGGCCGTAGGCGGTCATGTCCGAATCCCAGCCGAAGGCGCGCTTGCCGTTTTCCTCGGCGGTTTTCAGCACGGCGGGCGAGTCGGTGTTTTGGAACAGAATGTCCGCGCCGCCATTGATCAGGCTGGTGGCAGCTTCGGTTTCCTTGGGCGGAGCAAACCATTCGTTCACCCAGACCACCTTGGTGGTGATGTTGGGGTTCATCGATTGGGCGCCCAGCGTGAAGCTGTTGATGTTGCGCAGCACTTCAGGGATTGGCACCGAGCCCACCACGCCCAGCGTGTTGGACTTGGTCATCGCGCCAGCGATGATGCCTGCCAGGTAAGCGCCTTCGTAGGTGCGGCTGTCGTAGGTGGCAACGTTGGTACCTTGCTTGTAGCCAGTAGCGTGCTCGAACTTCACGTTCGGGAAATCGGGCGCAATGCGCTGGATCGGCTCCATGTAGCCGAAGCTGGTGGCGAACACCAGCTTGTTGCCGTTGGCAGCCATGTCGCGGAAAACGCGCTCAGCGTCGGCGCCTTCGGGGATGCTTTCAACAAACGAGGTCTGGATCTTGTCGCCAAATTCCTTCTCGATGGCCTTGCGCGCCTGGTCGTGCGCGAAGGAATAGCCACCGTCACCCACCGGGCCGACGTAGCCGAAGGCGATCTTCAGGGGCTCGGCAGCGGGAGCCGCGGCGGGAGCGGGCGCAGGCGCTGGGGCCGGTGCGGGTTCTTCCTTCTTGCCGCAGCCCACCAGGGCGGCGCTGGCCAGGGCGGACAAGGCTGCGATCTTGAGCAGCGAACGCTTGTGCATGGAGTGCATAGAAAATCCTCGGTTGCGTGGTTGTTATCGGGGAACGGAAAACGGGGAAAACGGAGAGACAGCTGCGTCAAATATAGGCACAAAGCGGGCGGCTGGCTAGCGCAGCTGCGCCGCCCGAGCAAAACAGGCGCCGCAGCGCCTGTGCGTCAGAGCGCTTATTGCGCGCCGGGCACCTTGCCTTCGATGCCGTTGACATAGAAGTTGATGCCACGCAGGAAGGCGTCGTCGGCCACCTTGCCGGCTTCCAGCACTTGCTTGCCGCTGTTGTCGGTGATCGGGCCGGTCCACACGGCAAAGCTGCCGTCCTTCATGCCGTCACGCGCCTTGGCGACCTTGTCCTTGATCTCTTGGGGCACGTCGTCGGCGATCTTCTTGAGGTCGATCGCGCCTTCCTTCACGCCCCACCAGAAGTTGCCGGTCTGCCACTTGCCGGCCAGCGTGTCTTCGACCACCTTGGTGTAGTAAGGCGTCCAGTCGATCACGGCCGAGCCCAGGTGGGCCTTGGGTGCGAAGGCGCTCATGTCGCCATCCTTGCCAAAGGCACGGGCACCGCGCTCTTCGGCGGTCTTGAGCACGGCGGGCGAGTTGGTGTTCTGGTACATCACGTCCACGCCGCCATTGATCAGGCTGGTGGCAGCTTCCGATTCCTTGGGCGGTGCGAACCATTCGTTCACCCACACCACCTTGGCCTTGATCGACGGATCAATGCTTTGCGCGCCCAGCACAAAGCTGTTGATGTTGCGCACCACTTCGGGGATAGGCACCGAGGCCACCACGCCGACGGTCTTGGTCTTGGTCATCGCGCCGGCGACGATACCGGCCAGGTAAGCACCTTCGAAAGTCTTGGTGTCATACACGGCCACGTTGTCGCCGGTCTTGTAGCCGGTGGCGTGTTCAAAGCGCACGTCCTTCAAGTCAGCAGCGGCTTTTTGCACAAACTCCTGGTAGCCAAAGCTGGTGGCGAACACCAGCTTGTTGCCTTGGCCGGCCATGTCGCGCATCACGCGCTCGGAGTCGGCCGATTCGGGCACGCTCTCGACCATCGAGGTTTCGATCTTGTCGCCAAACTTTTCCTGGATCGCCTTGCGGCCCAGCTCGTGCTGGAAAGTCCAGCCGCCGTCGCCAATGGGGCTGACGTAGACAAAGCCGATCTTCAGCTTGTCAGCGGCCGGTGCGGCAGCGGCGGGCGCTGGCGCGGGTGCCGGGGCAGCGACTTCTTCCTTCTTGCCGCAGGCGGTCAGTGCGGCGACGGAGACGGCCGACAGGCCGATCAGCTTGATCAGCGTGCGCTTGCTCGAATGGCTCATTGCAAAATTCCTCATAGTCAAAAATATCAAAAGCGCCGGGCCGTGGTTATGGTGCTTTAGGAGCCCGGATAGAAAGGTTTGCCCAGCGATGCGGGCATGTTGACGCGAATCCAGGTGGGATTGCGCGACATGATCGCCAGCACCACGATGGTTGCCAGGTACGGCAACATCGACAGCAGCTGGCTGGCAACTTGCACGCCGCTGGCCTGCAAATGGAACTGCAGCATGGTCACCCCGCCAAACAGGTAGGCTCCCAGCAAAACGCGTGCCGGGCGCCAGGTGGCAAAGGTGGTGAGCGCCAGCGCAATCCAGCCGCGGCCCGAGACCATGTTCTCCACCCACAGCGGCGTGTACACCACCGAGATGAAGGCACCGGCCAGGCCGCACATGGCGCCGCCAAACACCACCGCCAGCAGGCGGATGCGGCGCACCGGATAACCCAGCGCATGCGCGGACGAAGGCGACTCGCCCACCGAGCGCAGCACCAGGCCGGCGCGCGTGCGGTAGAGAAAATACACCATGGCCACGGCCAGCAGCATGGTGAGATAGACCAGCGGATGCAGGCTGAACAAGGCCTTGCCAACCACGGGCAGGTCTTCGAGCAGCGGAATGCCGTATTTGGGCGATGGCGGCATTTTGGCCTGTACATAGCCGATGCCGACAAAAGCCGAGAAGCCCACGCCAAACAGGCTGAGCGCCAGGCCGGTGGCGTACTGGTTGGTGTTGAGCCAGATCACCAGCCAACCAAACACCAGCGCCAGCAGCGCGCCAGCGGCCATGCCGGCGGCAAAACCCAGCCAGGTGCTGCCGGTGTGCACCACGGTGGCAAAGCCGGCAATGGCGGCGCACAGCATCATGCCTTCAGCGCCCAGGTTGACGATGCCGGCTTTCTCGTTGATCAGCAGGCCAAGCGCGGCCAGCGCCAAAATGGTGCCGGCAGTGAGGGTTGAGCCCAAAAGCAGTGCATAGGCGTCCATCACTGGCCTCCTTTCAGTGCCGCTGCGGGCTTGGCCCAGCGCACGCGGTAGGCGATCAGGGTGTCGCAGGCCAGCAGCGTGAACAGCAGCATGCCCTGGAAAACGCCGGTCAGGGATTTGGGCAGGCCCAGGCGCGATTGCGCCAGCTCACCACCGATATAGAACATGCTCATCAATACCGCCGAAAAAACCATGCCCACCGGGTGCAGGCGGCCGACAAAGGCCACGATGATGGCCGCAAAACCATAGCCCATGGGCACATACGGCGTGAGCTGTCCTACCGGGCCGGCTACTTCCAGCGCGCCGGCGAGGCCCGCGCAACCGCCCGAAATCAGCAGCGCCGTCCACAGCGCGCGGCGCGAGCTGAAGCCCGCATAGCGTGCTGCAGCCGGTGCCAGGCCACCCACTTGCTGGGCAAAGCCGGCCTTGGTGCGAAACAGAAATACCCAAAGCAGCGCCGCACCCACCAGAGCGATGATCACGCCAATGTTCATGCGCATGCCTTGCACGAGCTTGGGGATTTGCGTGACGCGCTCGAACATCTTGGTCTGCGGGAAGTTGTAGCCCATCGGGTCTTTCCAAGGCCCGTAGACCAGGTAGCCCAAGAACAGCGTGGCCACGTAGACCAGCATCAGGCTGACCAGAATCTCGTTGGCATTGAACTTGTCGCGCAACAGTGCCACCACGCCCGCCCAGGCCATGCCGCCCAGCACGCCAGCGAGCAAGACCACGGGAACGATCCAGCCGCCCGTCGTTTTACCTGCCATCAGCGCCACGCCGCCAGCGGCAATGGCGCCCATGACGAACTGGCCCTCTGCGCCAATGTTCCAGACGTTGGAGCGAAAACACACCGCCAGACCCAGCGCAATCAGCAATAGCGGCGTGGCCTTGACGGTGAGCTCGGCCAGCGCGTTGGCCGATTTGATCGGTTCCCAGAAAAACGCCTGCAGGCCGCGCACCGGGTCTTTGCCCAAGAGCGCAAACAAGGCAATGCCCAGCAGCACGGTGATGACCAGCGCCAACAGGGGTGAGCCCAGCGTCCAGGCGCGCGAAGGCTGCGGCCGTGCTTCAAGCTTGAGCATGGGGCACCTCCGCGGCATTCGTTGGCCACAGGCCGCTCATCCATTCGCCGATTTGCGCCACCGAAGCATCGGCCCGCGCCACCGAAGGCGAGAGGCGGCCATGCGCAATCACATGCAGGCGATCACTGATCTCAAACAATTCGTCCAACTCCTCACTGAGCACCAAGACCGCGCAACCGGCATCGCGCAAGGCCAGAATCTCGCCCCGAATCTGCGCCGCAGCGCCCACGTCCACGCCCCAGGTCGGTTGCGAGACGATGAGCAGGCGCGGCTTAGCATCGATCTCCCGGCCCACAATGAATTTCTGCAAATTACCACCCGAGAGCGACTGCGCCGCCGAATGCGGCCCGCCCGCCTTCACGCCAAAACGGCTGATGATGCTGCGCGCCATGCTGTCGAGCTGGCCCATGCGCAACCAGCCGGCGGTGCCGAGCATGTCGTTGCGCGTCAAGATCAGGTTGTGCGCCAGACTCATGCTGGGCACGGCGCCTCGGCCCAAGCGCTCTTCGGGCACAAAGTGCAGTCCCAGCGCACGGCGCTTGCCCGGACCCAAGCGCCCGGCGGCTGTGCTGCCGATCTGCACCATCTGCGGCTCGGCGCGCGTGTCTTCGCCCGACAGCGCGTACAGCAGCTCTTTTTGGCCATTGCCGGACACGCCGGCAATGCCCACCACTTCGCCCGCACGCACTTGCAGCGAGATACCGTCGAGCTCCACACCAAACTGGTCTTGGCGCGGCAGGCGCAGTTGCTGCACGGTCAGCACGGCGGCACCAACCTGGCTGGGGCGCAGCTCCAGCTGCGGCGGCTCGGCGCCGATCATCATGCGCGAGAGCGAGGCATTGCTTTCATGGCTGGGGTTGCATTCGCCCGTGACCTGGCCAGCGCGCAGCACCGTGCAAGCCGTGCACAGGGCGCGGATTTCGTGCAGCTTGTGGCTGATATAGAGAATGCTGCAACCTTCGGCCGCGAGCTTGCGCAGCACGACAAACAGTTTTTCCACGGCCTGCGGTGTGAGCACCGAGGTGGGCTCGTCCAAAATCAGCACACGCGGCTTGGTGAGCAAGCCGCGAATGATTTCCACCCGCTGCATCTCGCCCACGCTGAGCGTGTGCACCGGGCGCAGCGGATCGACTTCGAGGCCATATTCCTGCGCTACCGCACTGATTCGCTCGCTCACTTCTGCCAGCGACAACTGCTTATCTTGGCCCAGCCAAACGTTTTCGGCCACCGTCAAAGTGTCGAACAGGCTGAAATGCTGGAACACCATGCTGATGCCCAGTTGGCGCGCCTCTTGCGGGTTGCGGATGTGGACGGGCTGGCCGTCGACCAGAATCTGGCCTTCATCCGGCTTGACCGAGCCGTAGATGATTTTCATCAGCGTGGACTTGCCCGCGCCGTTTTCGCCGAGCACGGCGTGGATCTCTCCAGCCCGCACGCTCAGCGAGACTTGTTGGTTGGCTACCACCGACGGGTAGCGCTTGGTAATACCGATCAGCTGTAACCGTGGCGCAGCCTCGCCTGCGGTTGTCGGAGTCGGGGTCTGTGCTTTCATGGGCCGCAATTGTCTCTCAGAATGTTACGAAGCTGCCGAGAAAAACTCAGTGAAGTACTCACTCACATGGGTTTCAATCCTGCCTGCGGCAAGCTTCGCAAAGACTGTGCCGTTTTTTTGAGGGTCTCACGCAACCAGCCCACCGCGTCCGAAGCATGGGTACGCGGGTGCCACAACAGGTAGTACTCCAGCGGCGGCAAAGCCAGCGGGCAAGGCAAGATGGTGAGGGGCAAGCTGTCGGTAAAACGCTCGCAGAACTGGCGCCCGGTGGTGAGCACCAACAAGGTGGAAGCCACCATGGCGGGAATGCTGCTGAAATGCGCGCAGCGCGCGCTGATGCGGCGCTGCAGGCCCAACGCGTCAAGCCGCGCATCAATAATGCCGCGCGCGCCGGGGAAAGTGGGCGTGGGCGCAATATGCTCGGCCTCCAGCCAACCGGCCACATCCCAGCCGCGCCGCACCGCCGGATGCGCGTTGCTGACCAGGCTGACCACCTCGTCGCTGAACAGGCTGGCCATGTGCAAATCGTCGGTCGGCTGCAACCAGTTGCCCACCACCAGGTCGATCTCGCCATGCGCCAGTTGCGCGTGGTAATGCGTCTCGGACGAGAGTGGCAATATTTCGACCATGCACAAAGGCGCCTCGGTCTTGATGCGTGCCATCAGCGCAGGCAGAAACAGCGGGTCCAGATAATCGCTGGCGGCAATGCGGAAACTGCGATCGGCGGTGCGCGGGTCAAAACTGCGCACATCGGAGAACAAGCCTTCGGCGGCCCGCAAGATGGCACCGGCCGGCTCCAGCATGCGCTGACCGGCATCAGTCGGCACCATGCCCGCGCCCGAGCGCACCAGCAACGGATCGCCCGCCAATTCGCGCAGACGCTTGAGCGCGGCCGACACTGCCGGCTGGTACATGCCCAGCCGCAATGCAGCCCGCGAAACACTGCGCTCGGTGAGCACGGTGTGCAGCACGCGGATCAGGTGCAGGTCAACTTTGTCAAACAGGTTGTGGTCGCGCATGGAGGCTGACAGTGCGGGCGGGCCCGGCCGGAATGGGTTCGTGGCAATGCAAGCGGCGCAGCTTACCAGCAACCGCTGCGGCCGCCATCCCGGCTTTACCCATGCTCACGCCGGCGCGGTTCGGCATCGGCCGCCTCGTCCGCCCAGCGCCAGCAATTGCCGCCCTGGCGTTTGGCGGCATAACAGGCCAGATCGGCCGCCCGGATGATGTGCTGCGCCTCGCCCCAGGCAGCCTCGATCTGCAGCAGCCCAATGCTGACGGTGACCATGAAGTGCTTGCCGCGCAGCTCGGGCTGCCAGTTCTGCAGCGCCTCGCACAGTTGCTGCGCCAGCTCTTGCGCCTTGTGCCGGCTGCACTGGCGCAGCACCAGCGCAAACTTGTCGCCCGCCACGCGCGCCGCAAAACCTTGAAACGGCTGCAGCAATTGCAACTGGCGCGCCACCTGCTGCAGCACGCTGTCGCCCTGCGCATGGCCGGCCAAGGCGTTGATGGACGACATATTGTCGACATTCACATAGAAAAGCACCGGCGCGCTGGGCGATGAGCCGTCCAGCCCTTCGCGCTGCGCTTGCAGCATGGCCATCAGATGCCGGTGCAAGCCGTCAAAATTGGGCAGCTGGGTGAGCTGGTCCACAGCGCTGACGCGGCTGGCCGCCACACGCGCCTGGCCGGCCCGCACAAAGCACCACAAATAGTCCGGCGCCACGCCGGACACGCGCACCAACTGCACGGTCACCATCAGCGGCGAGCCCGATTGGTGGTGCAGCATGACGCTGGCCTCGGCGCTGCCGTGGCGTTGCAGATCGGGCTCGACCTGGCTCCAGAGCGCGGCCAGATCGCCTTCCTGGCGCGCCAGCAGCTGCACCGACTGGTCCTGCAAATCGGCCCGGCTGTAGCCCAGCAGATGGGCCAGCGCCTGCGACACCAGCACAATGCGCTCGCCCTTCAAGAGCATCAAGGAGAAGCGAGCCTGCTCCAGCACGGCGTCAGACAGCTGGGTTTGCTGGGCCAGCAGCCCTTGCAATTGCTGTTGGTGCTGCTGCAGGTTCTGCAAGTGCAGGCCCAACTGGTCCAGCTCATCGCCACGGGCTTGCGCGGCTTGCGAGCCGTTGGGCCCGTCCAACAACGCAGCTTGCTCGGCCAGCAAACGCAGCTTGCGCGTGTGCTGCCACAACCAGAGGCCAGCGGCCAAGGCCAGCAGCCAGGGCGCGGCCAAAGCCCACCAGGCACCCCGCTCCCAGCCATGCCACCAGGGCATGGCCGAGCGCTCGACCACGCGTACCACCAGCCAGCGCGCCGATGGAATTTCGGCCACGCTGATCAGATGCGGCGCACGCCACCAGGCCTGTACGCTACCGGCCACACTGCCGGCGGGACGCTCGGCCCACAAACGCATGGCTTGCGCCAGCGTCGCCTCGTCCTGCGCCAGGCCCAAAATACGCGTGGGCTCGGGGTGCGAGATGACCAGCCCGCTGGTGCTCAGTACCACCAGTTGCGAATGCGCTTGCGCCGACACGGCTAGCGACAGCGGCAACAGGCTTTGCGATTGCAGGCGCAGCACGCCGGCCATGGCTCCCTGCACCGAGCCATCTTTATTGCGCAATGGCATGCCCAGCGCAATGCTGGGCCCACCCTGGGTGGATTTGAAGGGGTCAGACACCTGGGGCTTGCCGTCGACAATCACCCGCCGCAGCAGATCGCGCTCGGCCGGATCGGCCTGGGTAGCCGCTTCGGAGCCGGTCCGGAAGTTGAGCCGGAAGACCTGGCTGTCCCGGGCGAACACCAGGCTGTCGAAATAGCGGGTGGCGGACAAACCCTGGTCGAGCAGCCATTCCAGCGTGGGCTGCGAATCCAGCGCCCACGGGGCGGCGGCCTCGGCCACCGTGCTGAGCACTTTTTGGCTTTGTTCCAGCTTGCTGCCAATCAGCTTGGCCAGCAGCTCGGTCTCTTCGGCCTGCTGGCTGCGCAACTGCTCCAGCGCAGCGCCCTGGTTGGCGCGCATCACCAGCCAGGCCGACAGACCCGCAGCCAGCAGCACCAGCAGCGGCACTACCAACAAAAGTTGCCAGGCCCAAGGGCCTGGCAAGGCGCGGTGCGGCTCGGCACCGGGCGCCAGAGAGGAGGACAGGCTGTTGCGCACCACGCCGTTATGCGTTCTGTGCCAACAAGTGGAGGCCTGAGAAAGAGTGGCTACAAACAAACATGGCGCAACCTTCATCAAATGAATGCTTGCGCCATGTTGCGGGGTTCAGCCGGTTTCGGCTATCGGGAAAAGGCCGTAAGGAAAAGACCTTGGTTGTAGGACCAGTGCCTGACCTGTGCGTGGTGCAGGCGTGGGGGCGATTGCTTGTTTTTTTGCTGGCCTGAGCAGCGAAACTCAGGCCCGGGCCAGCTGGCGCAGCGATTCAGGCTGCGGCAGGTGCAGGCTTTTGCCCAGGCCACTGAGCAAGCCCTGGTCGCGCAATTGGCGCAGCACGCGCGAGAGGGTTTCTGGCGCAATGCCCAAGGTAGCGGCGATCTGGCGCTTGGACTGGGCCAGTTGCACCATGAGGCCACCATCGGCCGGCTCGGCGTGTTGCAGCAGCCACTGCGCGCAACGCGCCACCGCATCCTGGGCCACGCGGCTGACGGCCAAGCTGGCTTGCTGGCAGTAGCCTTGCGCCATGCTGGCCACCAAACCCTGGGCCGCTTTGGGCCACTGCAGCAAGCTGCTGCGCAACTGATCCACCGGCACGGCACGCCACTGCACCGCCGTTTGCGCCACCATATCTACCGCGCAGGGTTGGCCGGCCAAGGCAGGGGCAGCATCCAGCCAGCAAGGCGCTTCCATCACGCCCAGCAAATGCCTCAACCGCCCCTCTTCCTGCACGCCAAAAGCCACCGTGCCTCTTTCGAGGTACAGCACATCCCGCAGCGCCTGGTGCCGCTGGCGCACCACAGCACCCACCGGTGCACTGGTGCTGACATAGTTATCCAATGAGAGCAAGTCGAGCATGGGCAGAACTGTGCCGCGACTACCGCTTTGTTGCATTGAGCTAAATCAATTCAGCCAGCCGATAAGCCTATGCAGCCAGACAAAGGCACTTCAGTGGTGCTGCTGCATGAACGCCACAGTTCTGCAGTTTTGCACGCAACTTTCTTGTTTTGGCACAGCTTTTGCTGGTCGTAGGCTGGCATTCACTTCATAATTGCCCTCACAAACAAATTCCAACACTTGTAACGAAAGACTGCTATGAACAACAAGAAATTGCTGGCTCTGGCTGCTTTGGCAGCTTGCGCCGCTGGCGCCCACGCACAATCGTCGGTCACCGCCACCGGCCTGGTCGACATGTATGTCGGCTCGATGAAAGCCCCTGGCGACGATGGCCGCAGCAATGTCGTCGGCAGCGGCGGCATGACCACCTCGTGGTTCGGCTTCAAGGGCACGGAAGACCTGGGCGGCGGCCTCAAGGCCAACTTTGCACTGACCGGCTTCATGCGCGCCGACACCGGCACCCCTGGCCGTTTTGGTGGCGACAACTTCTGGTCGCGCGACGCGCTGGTGTCGCTGTCGGGCGGCTTTGGTGCCGTGACGCTGGGCCGCACCGTGGCGCCCAACTTCATCCCCACCATCTCGATGAACCCATTTGGTGATTCGTTCACCTTCTCGCCCCTGGTGCTGCACCAAAACGTGTCGCTGTTCAACAAGAGCGGCTGGCAGTCGTCCAACCCGTCGGACACGGGCTGGAGCAACCAAGTCATCTACAGCACGCCTAACGTGGCCGGCTTCAGCGGCAACCTGCACTACCAGTTTGGCGAACAAGCTGGCAAGGGCGGCAAGAACAACATCGGTCTGAACGCCACCTACGCCAACGGCCCGCTGGCCGTGACCGGCTTCTACGAAAACGTGGACATGTCCAACCCGGTGCCCACCGTGCTGGATGAGAACCACAAGAACTGGATGCTGGGTGCCAGCTACGACCTGACCGTGGCCAAGCTCTACGCCACCTACGGCCAGACCACCGGCAAGGACACCGATTACAAGATCAAGACCGCCAGCCTGGGCGCCACCGTGCCTTTGACCGCCAACAGCCGCATCCTGGCCGCCTACGCCCACAGCAAGCTGCAAGACAGCGAAGCCAAGCGCGATACCGTCTCGGTCGGCTACAACTACGACTTGTCCAAGCGCACCGACGGCTATGCCATCGTGATGTACGACAAGGTCAAGAGCTTTGGCAGTGGCACCAGCTTCGGTGTCGGCATGCGCCACCGCTTCTGATCGGCTGATGGCTCGCTGAGCCATCTCGCCCGCGCTGGCCAAACTGGCGCGGCAAAAAGCAATGCCTCCGTTCGGAGGCATTGCTTTTTGAGCAGTTGCCGCTTTCAGCTCAAGGTGCGGTGGAGGCCCCGCTCTCGAACCAGCGTTTGACCAGCTCACGCTCTTGCGCGTTCAGGCTGTCGGGATTGCCAAAAGGCATTTTCTTGAGCACCACGACCTGTTGGTAGATTTGCTGCGTGTGCTGCGCCACCTCGCCCGCCACATCGAGCTTGACGTTCTTTTGCGCCAGTCCGCTGGAGCTGTGGCAAACCACGCAATGCTGGGCAAACACTTTGGCCACCTGGCTGTACGGCACGGCATCGGCCGATGCCGGCTGCGCCGCCACGGGTGCGGCCGCTGCCGCTTGCGGGCCGGGCTTGAGCCAGGCCATCACCCCCAGCATCACCGCCACGCCAATCACGGCGTAAGGCCAGGGATGCTTGTTGCGCCCGAGCTTGAAGCCATGGCGCAGCACAAAGAACTGGCGGATCGCGGCGCCGGCAAACATCATGAAAATCAGCACCAGCCAGTTGTACTTCTGGTTGTAGAGCCAGCCGTAGTGGTTGGAGAGCATGGCAAACAGCACCGGCAGCGTGAAATAGGTGTTGTGCACGCTGCGCTGCTTGCCGCGCTTGCCGTGGATGGGATCGACCGGGTCACCATTCTTGAGCGCGCGCACCACGGTGCGCTGGCCGGGGATGATCCAGAAGAACACGTTGGCGCTCATCGAAGTGGCGAGCATGGCACCCATCAGCAAAAACGCTGCCTGGCCGGGGAAGATGTGGCAAGCCAGATAGGCTGCAATGCAGACCAGCACCAGCACCAGCGCGCCGACAATGCCATCGCCGTTCTTCTTTTGGCCGAACACGCGGCAAATACCGTCATAGAGCAGCCAGAACACCACCAGAAAGCTCAGCGCCGTGAACACGGCCAGCGGTGCGCTCATGGCATTGGGGTTGGCGGGGTTGACCAGGTAGATATTGGCGTTCCACAGGTACGACACCGTCAGCAGCGCAAAGCCCGACAGCCAGGTGGTGTAGCTCTCCCAGTAGAACCAGTGCAGGTGGTCGGGCAGCTTGGGCGGCGAGACATTGAACTTGACCGGGTGGTAGAAGCCACCGCCGTGCACGGCCCAGAGCTCGCCGCTGACGCCTTGTTTCTTGAGGTCTTCGTCTTCGGGCGGCGTGAGGCTGCTGTCCAGAAACACAAAGTAGAACGACGAACCGACCCAGGCAATCGCAGTGATCACATGCAACCAGCGCAGCAACAGGTTCGCCCAATCGAGGATATAGCCTTCCATCGCACCCATCCTTGGCAGCGTGGGGGCTGCCAGTGCGGGTGGCGCGGCACCCGGCCGCCGCCATCCCGAGCCAGCTGCTCACCACTGCGGGCGCTCTGAGCAGCCAAGCGGTCGCGCTCCACAGCAATCAAGGGCTTGACGCCTGGGCACCGCTGCGACCATTTTGTAGACGCAAAGTGTATGCAATTTTTGCCGACTGCGGGTGGCTGGCACACCACCAATACGCTAGAAAAAACCCTGATGCAGTGCAGCAGAGTGCAGCTTTCGCCTGGGTGCAATGGCCGCGGGCAGTCTATCGCCAGCTCACACCGACCTCATCCTCAGCTCACCGGACTTGCCCACAATCGCCCACATGTTGCGCACTTCGACTTCGCCCATGCGGCTCTGGCCGAGCATGGTTTTTTGGACATTTCTGCTGCTGTATCTGGTTGGCATTTATGTGCTGGCCGCTACCGCCTCCCTGTACGACAACTACCAACCAGGAATCGAGGCTCTCAAACGGTGGCTGCAGCCAGGGCTGTTGCTGACCGCCGCATTGGCGTTTGCTTGTTTCGGCAAATCTTTGGAGACCGCGCAATCGGCCCAACGGCTGGCCTTGGCTGCGTTAGCAGCGTGTGGCTTGCTGCTGCTCGTCATTTCGCAGCATGAAAGCAGTCACCGAATCGGCCATGTATGGCCCGAGCAGCGCACGCTGGGCAGCACCTTGATGCGGGCACTGTTTCAGCCCTCGTTCTCAGGGCGCTCCAAGCTGACGACCACGGTCAGCGGCCTGTGGGCCTTGCTGGTGCTTCTGGTTGCGAGCTGGCGGACCAGACGCTTGCGAAAGCAAGCACAGGAACGCCCACCTGGCCCTGCGGCGCACTGAGCCGCTTTTCATCAACACCGCAAATACTGCAACAACTGCGCCGCCACGGCCACCGCAATCACTTCGGGCGCTTTGCCGGTAATGCCGGGCAGGCCGATCGGGCAGGTGATGCGTGCAAATTCATCGTCGCCAAAGCCGCGTTCGGCCAGGCGGTGCGCAAAGCTGGCGCGCTTGGTGGCGCTGCCGATCAGGCCGACCAGGCCCAGGTCGTTGCTGCTGCGCAAGCGCTGCAAGCAGGCTTGTGTCAGCTGCAGGTCTTGCTGGTGGTTGTGCGTGAGGATGAAAACGCTGCAGCCTGCCGGTAAATCGGCCACCGCTGCCTCGATGGGGTCGGAATGCTCGGCCACCACGTTGGCAGGCAATTGCGCTGGGAACACGGCTTCGCGGCTGTCCACCCAAATCAGCTGCAAGGGCAAAGGCGCCAGCACTTGCACCAGCGCCGCGCCCACATGGCCGGCGCCAAACAGGGCAACGGGTGCCAGCTGTTCAGCCAGTTTGTGCTGCAACTCGGCCCGGTCTGCAGCCTGTACCAGACGCAAGCGCAAATGCACCACGCCACCACAGCACTGGCCCAGCTTGGGGCCCAGCGGATAGCGTTCGCGCTGCTCGGCGGTGCCCGCAGCGAGCATGCGGCGCGCCTGCTCGGCCGCCAGCCATTCGAGCTGACCGCCGCCGATGGTGCCGATCTGGCCACTGGCAAACACGGCCATCCAGGCTCCCGGCTCGCGCGGAGCTGATCCCTGTGTAGACTCTACCTCGACCAGGCAGGCGGTTTCCGCCGCCAGCCGGCCCAGCAGTTGCTGCAACGCACGCATCTCGCCCCCGTTTTATTTGAGCGCAGCGCACCCGCCGCGCTGCATGCTTTCGTTTCTACCATGACTGAACGCCCTACCAACGCCTGGCAACGCTTCTGGCAAAAACTGATTGGTGACAGCGCTGCGCCCGGCACTGCTGCCGAACCATCGCACAGCGAGCAAGCTGCTGAGCCAGCCGCTGCTGCACCACAAGCACCGCTGGTTTTGTCGACGGCTCGCAATGAAGAAGAATACCGCCGCGAATGCGCGCGCCACCTCTACGAGCGCTATGCCAGCCGCATTTACCAAGGCCCGTTGCCGCCCATGCTGTACGCGATTGGCAGCCTGGAGCTGTACCTCGACGCGCAAGGCCAGATCCAGGGCCTGAACTGGTTGCGCGAACCCAGCCATGCGCCGGAGGTGGTGCAGCAGATTGAAGACATGGTGTACGACGCAGCGCCCTTCCCGGCCGCGCTGCGCCTGGCGCAAACCATTTATACCGAGACTTGGCTGTGGGACGAAAGTGGCCAGTTTCAGCTGCATACACTGACCGAAGGCCAGCTCTGAAACAGCGCCAAACGACGCAATGACGCCAATTTACAGCGCCGAAGCGGTAGACCCGTCACCGCGGTAGAGCCAGGGCACATCCATCAATTTGGCGCCCAAGGTACGCAATGCCGTATCGCGGCCCAAAGCCACCAGACCGCGAGCATGGAAGATGTCCCCGTTGCGGATGGCGCGCGCTTGCACGCGGGCATTGCGTTGCCAGCGGTTGAGCGCGTAGCGGCGCAGGCGCAGAGACAAGTCGAGGTCGTGCATGGTCAGGGCGCGTTGCAGCTCGGCCGCGTCTTCGATGGCCATGCCTGCTCCTTGCGCCAGATAAGGGCGCATGGGGTGTGCGGCATCGCCCAGCAAAGCCACCAGGCCGTGTGCCATTTCGTGCGGGCCTGCTACCGGTACGCGGTCTGCCAGCGGCCACAAACGCCACTGCGCGCCTGCGCTGGCCACGGCTTGCACCAGATCGAGCAATTGGCGGTGCGCGCCGGCCAAATGGCGCTGCAGATCGGCGGCATTGGCCTTGTGGTCCCAGGTTTCCAGATCGTCCGGCGCTTGGCCTTCGACAATGATGACCAGATTCTGCAACTCGCCCCGGCGCACCGGGTACTGCACGGCATGGAAGCGCGGCCCCATCCAGGCAGTGATGACCGTGGTGCGCAGCGCCGGCGGCAGTTGGGCCTGCGGCAGCAGGGCGCGGTAGGCCAAATGGCCGGTCACACGCGGCGGCGCATCGTGCAGCATGCGCAAGCGGGTGCGGCTCCAGACGCCGTCCGCGCCAATCAGCGCATCGCCTTCGATTTTTTTGCCGTGCTTGGTGGTGATGGTGACCACCTCGCCGTTGTCCTCGTGGTAGTCGACCGGGTGTTCCAGGTTCAGGTGCACATCAGCGCGCTGTTGCACGGCCTGCAGCAAGAGCTCATGCAGATCGGCACGGTGGATGGTGGCGTAGGCGGCGCCGTAGCGCTCTACCGCGTCGGCACCCAGCTCCAGCTGGGCCAATACTTCGCCATTGCTGGCGTTGCGCGATACCAAGGCTGAAGGAAAAGCCGCCACGTTTTGCAGCGCCTTTTGCAAGCCCCAGGCCTGCAGGCGGCGCACCACGTTCGGCCCCAGTTGCACGCCGGCACCTACTTCGCTGAAGGCGGCAGCACGTTCAAAGAGCCGCACTTCCGAGCCCGCCAGGCTGGTGGCCAACGCGGCGGCCAAGCCGCCGATGCCGCCGCCAGCAATCAGAATCTGTTCTTGCATACCGCCATTGTGCCCAGTTTGCACAGCGACAAAAACCTCAGCAGCAAGTGACTGTCAAATCGCGCCGCAACGCGCAAAGCCGTGCAGGCGCTCGAACTCGCTGATCGGCACCGGGCGGCCGAAGTGGTAGCCCTGAAAGCGCTCGCAGCCGTTGCTGACGAGGAAGTCGACCTGGTCGGAGTTTTCCACGCCCTCGGCCACCACTTCCAGCTCCAGGTTGTGCGCCAGCGCCAGGATGGTGCGCACGATGACGGCATCGTTCACGTCGCTGAGCACGTCATTGACAAAGCTGCGGTCGATCTTGAGCTGGTCGAGCGGCAGGCGCTTGAGGTAGGCCAGCGAGGAATAGCCCACGCCAAAGTCGTCGAGCGAGAAGCCCACGCCGCGCTCCTTGAGCTCGCGCATGCGGCCCACGGTTTCGTTCACATCGCCGAGCAGCAGGTTCTCGGTCAGCTCCAGCTTGAGCTTGGCGGGGTTGGCGCCGGTTTCTTCGACAATCGCCAGCACTTCGTCGACAAAGCCTTTGTTGCGGAACTGGCGCGGGCTGACGTTGACGGCAATCGTCAGGCAGGCCGTCGACGCGCTTTTCGCCCACTGGGCCAGTTGGTGGCAGGCAGTGCGCATGACAAAGCTGCCCAAATCAACAATCAGGCCGGTCTGCTCGGCCAGGTCGATAAACTCGATCGGCATGATCAGCCCGCGCGCCGGGTGGCGCCAGCGCACCAGCGCACCAGCGCCTCGGCGCCCAGCAACTGGCCGCCGCCGTTCATCACCGGCTGGTAGTAGACCTGCAGCTCGCCGCCATGGATGGCGTGGCGCAGATCAGATTCGAGGTGCGCGCGCGCATTGACCAGGGCCTGCATCTGCGGGTCGAAGAAGCGCTGCGTGTTGCGGCCGGCCGATTTGGCCTCGTACATGGCCATGTCGGCACGCTTGAGCAGCTCTTCGGCGCTGTGCACTTCGTCGTCACCAAACACGGTCACGCCGATGCTGGGCGTGCTGTAGTGGGAGCTGCCGTCCAGCGTGAATGGCTGGTTGAAGCGGCTGATCAGGTGCTCGACCACGCCGCGCACATGGCTCTCGGCCTGCTCGCGCACGCCGCCCAGGTGTTCCACCAGGATGACGAACTCGTCGCCACCAAAACGTGCCACCACATCGCCGCTGCGCACGCTGGCAATCAGGCGCTTGCCCACTTCGCACAGCAGGCGGTCGCCTTGCTGGTGGCCGAGCGAATCGTTCACGTCCTTGAAATTGTCCAGGTCGATGAACAGCAGCGCCGCATAGCTGGCGCGCAAACGGCAGGAGCGGATCGACCATTCGAGCCGATCCATCATCATGCGGCGGTTGGGCAGGCCGGTGAGCACATCAAAGAACTCCAGCCGCTCGATCTCTTTGCGCGCCTGGCTGCGCTCGGCCAGATCGCGGCAGATGCACAGCAGGCCGGTGACTTCGCCGCTGGCCGAGCGGATGGCCGATTTGGTGATTTCGAAGCGGCCCTGGTAGCCGTTGTCGGCAAAGCGCAGACTGGCTTCGTAGACCACCGGCGTCATTGAGCTGCGGGCACGCAGATCGGTTTCCACCTCCGACGGCAGGCGGCTGTCCAGCCCCAGATCGGTGGTGGTGCGGCCAATGATTTGTGCGTGGCTCAGGCCTACCAGGCGCTCAAAAGCCTGGTTGCAGTGCAGAAAGCGGCCATCCACGCCCTTGAGCACTACCAGATCGGGGATGGCGCTGACCAGCGATACCAGTTGCGACTGCTGCTCCTGCACGCGGCCCGCCATGAGCTTTTGCATGGAGACATCGTGCGACAGCAGCAAGAAGGCGTGCTCGTCAAAGCCTTGCGGCGCTACCATCAGGTCGGTTTGCAAAAAGCGCTGGCCGTGCGGGGTTTGCAGGCATTGCTCGAAAGCCAGCGATTCGCCAGCGCGCAGGCGCTCCATCCAGTCGGCCGCCTGCTCACGCAGTTGCGGCGCGAGTGCTTGCGTCCAGGGCTGGCCGGTGAGGCTTTTCACGCCCAGCCAATCGAGTTGCGTCTGGTTGGCATGGACGATGGCGCCCGAGCCATCGACCCGCACCATGCCAATCGGCGCCTGCTCCAGCCATTCCGCCCCCTGCAGGCGCTGCGGGTGCGCCGAAGCCCAGCCCACCAAAGTGTGCCGCACCGACGCCATCAACAGCACCAGCGCCACAATCGACAGCGCATAGCACCAAGCCACATGCATGAGCGCCGTGGCCCAGGGCTGCCACGCGGGCGCGGACTGCGCCCATTGCGCCACTGCAGCCAGCGCCAGTGCAGCCACCAGGCTGAGCACCGGCCAGCGGCTCGAGCGCCCCACCAGCCCACGCGCTGCCACCCAGGCCTTGGCGCCGCACAGCAGCATCCAGACCGGCAAACCATAGTGCAGCACCCACTCCAGCTGCACCAAACCACGCGCCACAATGGCCACCACCAGGGCCAGCGCCGCCAGCATCACCAACACACCGGCATTGCTGCGCAGTTGCAGGCTGCTGGAGCGCTCGGTGCTCGAGGCCAGGCCTGCGCGGCCTGCGTGGCTCGCATCTATTGAAATAATCAATAAAGTTATTGAAAACAGTAGATTAACTGCTATCACCGGCCACACCAAGGGCCCGGCGTAGCTGCTTGTGCTTACCGGCAATGCCGCCAGCACGGTGTACAGCGCCAGCACCACCGCGCTGCACACCCACAAGGGACGCCCAACAGGCGCACCGCCAGCCGTGCTTTGCAGCAGCAAGCGCGCGCCCCAGCCAATGGTGGCCAAGGCAGCCAGCAACACCAGCAATTGCAGCCACACGGCCAAAGCAGCAGCAAAGCCGACGCCCTGCGTATCGGCCGCCATCAGCCCGGCCAGCAGCGCGCCACCGCCCAGCAGGCACAGCACCACCCGCGTGTGCGTTTCGCGCAAACGCCGTCCAAGCGATAAAGGGGTGTACGGGCGAGCCATCGGAGCCGTCAGGTAAAAAAAGGTAAACGAGTGTTTCGGTATTTGACCAGCAATTGCCAGCAAAAGCAAACGGGCCCTGCAGAACAGGGCCCGTTGCGGCTGCCAGGCTAGCAGTTGCTTACAGCAGCTGGCGCAGCACAAAAGGAAGTATACCGCCCTCCTTGTAATACTCGACCTCAATCGGCGTGTCGATACGCAACACCAACTCGGTCTCGCTGCGGCTGCCGTCGGCGCGTTGGATCACCAGTTTGGCCTTGCTGCGCGGTGCCAGCGACGGATCGGGAATCACCTCGATCTGCTCGTCGCCCTGCAGCTGGAGCGTTTCCCAGCTCTCGCCCGCCTTGAACTGCAGCGGCAGCACCCCCATGCCCACCAGGTTGGAGCGGTGGATGCGCTCAAAGCTGCGCGCCACCACGGCCTTGATACCCAGCAGCTGCGTGCCCTTGGCCGCCCAGTCGCGACTGGAGCCGGTGCCGTATTCCTCGCCAGCAAACACCACGGTGGGTGTGCCCGCGGCCATGTAGCGCATGGCCGCGTCATAAATGAAGAGCTTGCGGCCCTTGTCCTCGCCCGGGTTTTGGTAGATGGTCAGGCCGCCCTCTTCGCGCGAGCCATCGGGTTTGGCCGGCAGCATCTGGTTTTTGATGCGCACATTGGCGAAGGTGCCGCGCATCATCACCTCGTGGTTGCCACGGCGCGAGCCGTAGCTGTTGAAATCGACCTTTTTCACGCCATGCGCCAGCAGCCACTGGCCAGCGGGCGAGGTCTCTTTGATCGAGCCGGCCGGCGAGATGTGGTCGGTGGTGATCGAATCACCAAACAAGGCCATCACCCGGGCACCGCGCACCGCATAGCCGTCAGCCGCTGCGCTGCTGACATGCTGCTCCAGCGCGAAGTTCTTGAAGAACGGTGGCTCGGCAATATAGGTGCTGGACGGCCAGTTGTAGGTAGCACCGGTCACGCCCTTGATCTTTTCCCAGAGTTTGCCGGGCTCGGCGCTGACCTTTTCGTAGTTGGCGCGGAAGGCTTTGCCGTTCATGGCGTACTTCATGAGCTTTTGCACTTCGTCCGTGCTGGGCCAAATGTCGCCCAGGAACACATCGCGGCCATCCTTGCCCTTGCCCACCGGCTCAGTCATCAAATCCTTGCGCACGTTGCCGGCAATGGCGTAGGCCACCACCAGCGGCGGGCTGGCCAGAAAGTTGGCGCGGATATTGGGGTGGATGCGCGCCTCGAAGTTGCGGTTGCCCGAGAGCACGGCCGCACAGACCAGGTCGTTTTGCTGGATGGCGGCATTGAACTCGGGCAGCAAATCGCCAGCATTACCAATACAGGTGGTGCAGCCATAGCCGGCAATGGCAAAGCCAAGTTGCTCCAGATAAGGCAGCAGGCCCGATTCCGTCAGGTACAGAGTCACCAGGCGCGAGCCTGGGGCCAGCGAGGTTTTAACGTGCGGCTTGACGCTCAGGCCCGCCTGCACTGCCTTTTTGGCCAGCAAGCCCGCGGCCAGCATGACGCTGGGGTTCGAGGTGTTGGTGCAGCTGGTGATGGCGGCAATCAGCACATCGCCATTGTGCAGATCAATATTGCGGCCCTCGATGCGCTCAACCGCATGGTCGGCCGCCTGGATGCTGGCGGCCGGGTCATCAACCGCCGGCTTGTTGGACACCATTTCAACGGCATTGCGCGGCGCACCGGCGGCCACCGGCTTGGAATCGCCCGGCTCGGAGATCTCGCCCGAGCCGTTGATGTGCACGTGCACCGGCTGCCCCAGCTTTTCCAACGGCAGGTTGAAGCCATTCTCTGCTGCGGGCGCGGTGAACAGCTCGGCAAACTTGCCCGCCACCTGGCCAATTTCGATACGGTCTTGCGGACGCTTGGGGCCGGCGAGACTGGGCGCCACGGTAGACAGATCGAGCGACACCACGTGCGAGTAATCGATATCGCCCGCCTGCGGCACGCCAAACAAGTCTTGCGCCTTGAAGTAGGCTTCAAAGGCTTCGATCTCGGTCTTGGTGCGGCCCGTGCCCTCGAAGTAGTCGATGGTTTTCTCATCGACCGGGAAAAAGCCCATGGTGGCACCGTACTCGGGCGCCATATTGCCAATAGTGGCACGGTCGGGCACCGAGAGGCTGCGCGTGCCCTTGCCGAAGAACTCGACAAACTTGCCCACCACTTTTTCGCGGCGCAGGATTTCGGTCACCGTCAGCACCAAGTCGGTGGCGGTCACGCCTTCGCGCAGCTTGCCGGTCAGCTCAAAGCCCACCACATCGGGCGTCAAAAAGTACACCGGCTGGCCCAGCATGGCCGCCTCGGCCTCGATACCGCCGACGCCCCAGGCCACTACACCCACGCCATTGATCATGGTGGTGTGGCTGTCGGTGCCGACCAGCGAGTCGGGGTAGTAGACCGCATCTTTGGTCTTGTGCACGCCGCGCGCCAGGTATTCCAGGTTGACCTGGTGCACGATGCCAAAGCCCGGCGGCACCACGCCAAAGGTGTCAAAGGCCTGCATGCCCCATTTCATGAACTGGTAGCGCTCGTTGTTGCGCTCGAACTCCAGCTTCATGTTCAGATCAAGCGCGTTTTTGCTGCCGTAGTAATCGACCATGATCGAGTGGTCCACCACCAGATCTACTGGTACCAGCGGCTCGATGGCCTTGGGCTTTTTGCCCAGACGGTCAGCCGTGCTGCGCATGGCCGCCAGATCGGCCAGCAAGGGCACGCCGGTAAAGTCTTGCAGCACCACGCGCGAGACAACAAAAGGAATCTCTTCGCTGCGCTCAGCACGCGGCTTCCAGTTGGCCAGTTGCTCCACATGCTCGGGCAGCACGCGCTGGCCATCGCAGTTGCGCAGCACCGATTCGAGCACGATACGCAGCGACACCGGCAAGCGCTTGATATTGGGATATTGCTTGGCCAGGGCCGGCAGCGAATAAAAACTGCCTTTGCCAGCTTTGCCCAGCTGCACAGATTTCAGGGTGGATGCAAAAGCGTGTTTGCCTTGCACGGGGGTACTCGACTTCATCGTAGCTCCTGTTTTCAAACGGCATTACCAACCAGCCATCGGCTTGCGCATGTTCACGAACCACCGTGCAAGAACAAGCTTCGCACGGGGGATTCATCAACATGTTCTCAGTGCAGTCTACTCCGGAGCAGCGCTATTTGTATGTCATCCGGGATAGACAAGCCGCACCCGCCGCCCAAGACCTTGCCAGCAGCGGCCACAGCCATATGCACGCTTTTGGCGCCAGGCATTTGCCTGAGTTTCTGCCTATCTCGATTTAATCAGTAATTAGAGCAATAAGGCTATCGATATATCAATAGTTACCATAGCAACCGACTATGAAAAGCACGAACCTTGTAGCACCCCGCTTGCTCCATATGCTTTTTAGAGGCATAAAAAAACCCGCCGAAGCGGGTTTTTTTGGGGGAAACAGGCATTAGATGGCGAATTTCTCGCGGTCTTGGCCGTCAATCCACTTGGGAGCCTTGCCACGGCCGGTCCAGGTAGCGCCGGTGGCTGGATCGCGGTATTTAGGAGCCACTTTGGCACCCGTGCCAACACCACGGCCGCCACGTGCAGGAGGAAACACGTCTTGCTCGCTCAGGCCATATTCGGCCACCAGGCTACGCACCTTGTCCACCACGTTCTTGAGTTCGTTCTTGCGAATCTCTTCACGCTGGGCTTGCAGGGCGGCCAACTGGGCGTCGATTTCCTTCAAAGTAGTCATGTTTGCGAATCCATTTAATGTTTTTGACCGCTGCAGTATAACCAAAATCTGAAATCAGCCAATGCCCGAGACACTATAGACACATAAAGAAAAAGTAAATTTGTATTTAGTTGATACAACGTGCCGGTTCCGAGCCTTTAGTAATCGGCGTCGCCCAAATCAGGGCGTGCAATTACCTTGTCGACGCGTTTACCCTCCAGCGCCGTCACCTCAAAAACCCAGCCAGCGCAATATATCTTCTCGCCCACCGGTGGCATATGGCCCGATTCCGCCATCAACATACCCGCCAAGGTGTTGTAACGGCCCTTGTCTTCGTCAGGTAATTCCTTGATCTCCAGGCGCGACTTCAGCTCTGATACCGGCATCAAACCATCGAGATACCAGGATCCGTCTTCGTTCTGCACAGCCCAGGCTTCGCTGGCGGCGCCGGGTTTAAGCTCGCCTGTAATGGCTTCGAGCAAATCGCGCGGCGTGATAATGCCTTGCACCACGCCATATTCGTCCACCACAAATATCATGCGGCCGGCACGGGCACGGAACTGCTCCAGCAATTCAAAGCCGCTGAGAGTTTCTGGCACATAGTTAGCCGCCACCGCCAGATCAGCCACCAAGGTGCTCTTGGGATCGGCCACATCCAGCATGTGCGCCACGCGAACCAGGCCCACCACGTTGTCCAGCGACTCGCGGCACACCGGGTACCAGGAGTGCGCGCCCTTGCCGCCGGCGGCACGCACCTCGTGCAAGGCTTCAGCCACCGTCAGGTGCGCATCGAGCCACTGCACATCGCCACGCGGCACCATCATCGAGATCAAGGGGCGGTCGTCCAGATGGAAGACGTTTTGCACCATTTGGTGCTCGTGCTGCTCGATCACGCCGGCGTCGCGGCCTTCATCGAGGCTAGCGACGATTTCTTCTTCAGTCACCGCACGGTTGGATTCGTCCTTGATGCGCAGCAGGCGCAACACCGCCTGGGCCGAAATGGCCAGCAGCCAGACAAAGGGCTTGGCGACCTTGGACACCCAGGTCAGCGGCAGCGCGATCACGCGCGACGAGGCTTCTGGGTACATTTGACCGATGCGCTTGGGCACCAGCTCGCCAAACACGATGGTCATGAAAGTAATGACGATAATCACCGTCGCCGTGGCGACCACCGAGGCGACCGAGTTGGGCACGCCCACCGTCATCAGCCAATCTGCCAGACCTGCGCTGAAAGCAGCCTCGCCAAAAATGCCATTGAGCATGCCAATCGAGGTGATGCCCACCTGGATTGACGAGAGAAACTGGGTAGGATTGTCGAGCAGATCCAGCGCCGCTTTGGCGCCCTTATCGCCGCTTTCTGCCATGGCCAGCAAGCGTGACTTGCGGCTGCTGGCCAGCGCCAGCTCCGACATGGCAAAGACGCCGTTGAGCAGGGTCAAAAGCGCGATCAAGAGTACGTCTAACAAAATAGTTCAAAAGTAGTTCAACAAGCATGTCACTGTACTGTATTGGAGATATCCAGGGATGCGATGGCGCTTTGCAGCGCCTGCTCGAGACCATCGATTTCTCGCCCAGCCGCGACACCGTCTACCTCGTGGGCGACCTGGTCAACCGGGGGCCGGATTCGGAAAAAACCCTGCGCCGCTGCATGGCTTCGGGCGGCAGCATCAGGGCTCTGCTCGGCAACCACGACCTGCACCTGCTGGCTGCTGCCAACGGTCGGCGCAAATTCTCCCGCCGCGACACCTTGCTGCAAGTGCTGGAGGCACCCGATGCAGCGCAGCTGCTGCAGTGGGTGCGCGAGCAGCCCTTGGTCCGCACGCACGAGCTGGGCGGCGAAACCCTGCTGATGGTGCACGCCGGCGTGCACAAAAACTGGAGCCTGGCCGACACGCTGCGCTATGCACGCGAGGTGGAAACCGTGCTGCAAAGTCCTGATCTACCTCAGTTTTTGCAGGCCATGTACGGCAACGAGCCAAACCAGTGGAGCGAGCAACTGGGCGGCATGGAGCGCTTGCGCGTCATCACCAATGTGCTCACCCGCATGCGTTTTTGCGCGCCCGATGGCAGCATGGACTTTGACAGCGCCGAAAGCGCCGCCGACGCCCCGCCTGGCCTGATGCCCTGGTTTGATCTACCGGGCCGCGCCGCCGCCAACACCACGATCGCCTTTGGCCACTGGTCCACGCTGGGCGAGCTGAACCGCCCGCATCTGATCGCGCTCGATACCGGCTGCGTCTGGGGCGGCTGCCTGACGGCCGTGCGCTTTGGCGCAAACCTGGCGGAACGGGAGCTGATCCATGTGCAGTGCGAGCAAGCACAGCAACCCGGTTAAGCCTTACCCAGCGAGCAGATACAAAAAAGCCTCTGAACCATGCAGAGGCTTTTTTCTTGGGTTGGCGGCAGAGAATCAGGATTCGCTGTTGCCGTTGCTAACAGGCATGGGTTTGAACAGCGCTGCCACCTTGCGGCGGGCCTTGGTGCTGGCAGCACCGCGGGCGGGCACCGGCTTGGCGCTGGCATCCCAGGCAGCGGGCTCGGCAGCCTTGGCTTCGTAAGGCTTGTCAAAGAACGGATCGCGCGAAACAGGCGCCGGGCGGTAGCGCTCGCGGCGGTCTTGCGGCTCTTCTTCACGGCTGCGGTCGCGGCTGCGCGTATCACGGCGCTCGCGGTGGCCGTCGTTATAACGGTCGCGGTCGCCACCGCCACGGCTGCGCTCTTCCAGCGCAAACGGCTCGACGTCGATT
Organism: Comamonas trifloxystrobinivorans; assembly: GCF_043359985.1. Classification (NCBI taxonomy): domain Bacteria; kingdom Pseudomonadati; phylum Pseudomonadota; class Betaproteobacteria; order Burkholderiales; family Comamonadaceae; genus Comamonas; species Comamonas trifloxystrobinivorans. Next base: position 82,943 of record NZ_JBHZGV010000010.1, on the reverse strand, counting down.
TTCTTCTTGGTGAGCTTTTCAATATCGCTCACATGGCGTGCATCAGCGCCCGTCACCAGCGTTACCGCCAGGCCGGATGCGCCAGCGCGGCCGGTACGGCCAATGCGGTGCACGTAGTCTTCGGCGTTGAAGGGCACGTCGAAGTTGAAAACCGCCGGCACGTCCTTGATGTCCAGGCCACGGGCGGCCACATCGGTACACACCAGCAGATCGACTTCGCCTTGCTTGAAGGCTTCCAGCGCCTTCAAGCGCTCGTCCTGGCTTTTATCGCCGTGCAAAGCGGCAGCCCGCAGGCCGTCGCGCTCCAGCGAGCGCGTCAGACGGGCGCAGCCGAGCTTGCTGTTGACGAAAACGAAAGCTTGGCGGATCTGGCGGTCGCGCAGCACCTTGACGAGCACGCGGCGCTTGTCGTCGTCGCTGGCACTGAAAAAGCGCTGCTCCACCGTGGACGCGGTTTCGTTGGGGCGCGCCACCTCGATCGTGATCGGGTCTTGCAGGTAGCTGCCGGCCAGGCGCTTGATCTCGGGCGAGAAAGTGGCCGAGAACAGCAAGGTGGTGCGCTTTTTAGGCAGGTACGACAGGATGCGCTGCAGATCGGGCAGGAAACCGATGTCGAGCATGCGGTCGGCCTCGTCCAGCACCACGTATTCCACCTGGTTGAGCACGGCGTTCTTGGCTTCGATGTGGTCGAGCAAGCGGCCAGGCGTGGCCACCAGCACCTCAACGCCTTTTTTCAGCTCGATGGTCTGCGGCTTCATGTCCATACCGCCAAACACCACGGTGCTGCGCAGCTTGGTGTGCTTGGCAAACTGGGCAATCTGCTGGGCCACCTGGTCAGCCAGCTCACGCGTGGGCAGCAGCACCAGAGCGCGCACCGGGTGGCGGGCTGGCGAGGCAGAGCTGTTTTCGTGCGCCATCATGCGCTGCAGCAGCGGCAGCGAGAAGGCGGCCGTCTTGCCGGTACCCGTTTGGGCCGCGCCCATGACGTCTTTGCCCGTCAGCACCACAGGGATCGCCTGGGCCTGGATAGGCGTCATGGATTCGTAGCCCATCTCGGCGATGGCTTTGGCCAAGGGCTCGGCCAGATGTAGGTTGGAGAAAGAATTTGTCATGTAAGCCCCCTATTGTCGCACTCTGGACAAATCGTTGCTGCGCTTAACCCCGTACCCGCTTACGGATTGGGGCCGGGTTTTGCACGCAAGCGTGCTACGGCGTATGGGAAAGCCAGGGCCGATGCTGAAGCGGGTCGCTGTCCAGCGCAGGCTCGTGCGCCAAAATGAAAAAGCTGCCAGCGCTCTTTGCAGCCGCGTTTCCCTCGAAACACGCCTTGCATCGACCACTGGCAGCCAAGATCCTCAGGCTGGGTGAACAGCCATCCGCTTACAAACTGCCCGCGTTGAAGGTGTCGCAAGACTGCACGCTGCCCGTCTTGTAACCTTGGGTGAACCAACGCACGCGCTGCGCGCTGGAGCCGTGGGTGAAGCTGTCGGGGCGCACCACGCCGGTCGATTCGCGCTGCAGCTTGTCGTCGCCAATCTGCTGGGCGGCGTTCACGGCCGATTCAATATCGCCCTGCTCCAGCCAGCTCTTGGCCTGCTGCGAGTGGTTGGCCCAAATGCCGGCATAGCAGTCAGCCTGCAACTCCAGGCGCACCGAGAGCGCGTTCTGGTCGCGCTCGCTAATGCGGCCGCGCATGCCGTCCACCTTGCCCGAGATGCCGAGCAGGTTCTGCACATGGTGACCTACCTCATGCGCCACCACGTAGGCGCGGGCAAATTCGCCGGGTGCGCCGAGCTGGCGGCTCATGGTGTTGAAAAAGTCCATGTCCAGATAGACCTTGTAATCGGCCGGGCAGTAGAACGGGCCCATGGCCGCCTGGCCGGTGCCGCAAGCCGTGCGGGTAGCGCCGGTGAACAGCACCAGGCGCGGCGCCTGGTATTGCGCGCCGCTCTTGGCAAAAATATCGCCCCACACGTCTTCGGTCGATGCCAGCACCGTTTTCACAAAACGGCCGCCCGCGTCGTTGGACGCTGCCTGTGGCGCAGGCGCACTTTGCGGTGCCGACGAGCCGCTGCCCGAGAGCACGCCAATGGTGGTGAGCGGGTTGATGCCGAACACGCCCCAGCCAATCAGCGCGATCACGATCGTGCCAATGCCGATGCTGCGCCCGCCAATGCCAAAGCCGCCGCCTCCGCCGCCACCCTGGCCGCGCCGGTCTTCCACGTTCTCAGACTCGCGATTGCCTTCCCATTTCATCGTCTCTCTCCTTGCGCCGCTCTGACGCCACCTATATCTTGTTGAGCTGCCCGCTACAGTAGCGCAATTGTGGCCGCTGTGCCTGTTGCGCAACGCGGCCGCGCCGTGCCTGCGGGACAGCATTTCACCCAATTGAACAAAATTTGCAAATCGCTAACAGACGCGGCGCGTCCAGCTCTCGCGCCGGTAATCACAAAAAAAGCCATCCGCTACGGGGATGGCTTTTGCTGGTTGCCGGCGGCTATCAGGCCTTGGGCAAAGTCACGCCGTGCTGGCCCTGGTACTTGCCGTTGCGGTCCTTGTAGCTCACCTCGCACTCCTCGTCACCCTTGAAGAACAAGACCTGCGCGCAGCCTTCACCGGCATAAATCTTGGCGGGCAGCGGCGTGGTGTTCGAGAACTCCAGCGTCACATAGCCTTCCCACTCGGGCTCGAACGGCGTCACGTTGACGATGATGCCGCAGCGCGCATAGGTGCTCTTGCCGAGGCAGACCGTCAGCACATCGCGCGGAATGCGGAAATACTCCACGGTGCGGGCTAGCGCAAAGCTGTTGGGCGGGATGATGCAGTAATCACCTTCGAAATCGACAAAGCTCTTTTCGTCGAAATTCTTCGGATCGACCACGGTGCTGTGGATGTTGGTGAAGACCTTGAACTCGCGCGCGCAGCGGATGTCGTAGCCGTAGCTCGATGTGCCGTAGCTGATGATCTTCTTGCCATCGACCTGGCGCACCTGGCCGGGCTCAAACGGCTCGATCATGCCGTGCTGTTCTGCCATGCGGCGGATCCACTTGTCGCTTTGAATGCTCATGTCTAAAACTCCTGGGCGGTGATTGTAGCGAATGGCTTGTGATCACCGAGCGCGAGGGTCTACTATCGTTTTCATAGCTGGCGGGGCTTGCACGCCAGTTGAGGAACCCCACTCCAGCGGCAGAAATCAAGCTTGGGTGGCGATGTGCGTCTGCTCGACCAGGCGGTCGTCGCCCAGGATGACCATGCCAAAGAGCAGCTCGTCGAGGTTGCGCGCCTGGTCGGCCTTGCGCGCCAGCAGCGGCGTGGCACGCGGGTTGAGCACCACAAAATCGGCCTCGCAGCCCGGTTGCAGGTTGCCCACCACGCCTTGCAAGCCCAGCGCCCGCGCCGCGCCTGCCGTGTGCTGCCACCACAAATGCTGCGGCGACAGGCTTTGGCCCTGCTTGGCATGGCCTTCGCGGCCCACCACATAGGCGGCCTGCATGGTGCGGAAAGGCGAAAAGCTCATGCCGCCGCCCACATCGCTGGCCAGGCCGTAGAGCATGTGTGCCTCGTCGGCCTTTTGGTAATCGAAATAGCCGCTGGAGAGAAACAAATTGCTGGTAGGGCTTACCGCGGCGGCGGATTTTGTCTCGCGCATCAGCTGGCGGTCGGCCGCATCGAGCCAGATGCAGTGCGCATACACGGCGCGCTCGCGCATCAAACCGAAATCGTCGTACACGGCCAAATAACTGCGCGCCGCCGGGAAAAGCTCTTTCACCCAGGCGATCTCGTCCAGGTTTTCTGCCACGTGCGACTGGATCCACACATCGCTGTACTTGGCCGCCAGCTCACCCGCGCCGCGCAACTGCGCTGGCGTGCTGGTGGGCGCAAAGCGCGGCGTGATCGCGTAGCCGAGCCGGTCCACGCCATGCCAGCGCTGGATCAGGGCTTCGGTATCGACCAGGCTTTGTTCGGTATCGTCGCGCACGCCGTCCGGGCTGTTGCGGTCTTGCAGCACCTTGCCGGCGATCAGCCGCATGCGGCGCTTTTGCGCGGCCGCCATGATCGCGTCTACCGATGCCGGGTGCGAAGTGGCAAAGGCCAAGGCCGTGGTCACACCGTTGCGCAGCAACTCATCGGCAAAAAAATCGGCCACGCCATCGGCATAGGCCCGATCGTGAAAGCGCGATTCGTGCGGAAAAGTGTAGTTCTCCAGCCAGGGCAGCAAGCCGCTGGCGGGCGCACCGATCACATCGGTCTGCGGGTAGTGGATGTGCATGTCGACAAAGCCCGGCGCAATGATGCGGCCCGGCAGGTGCTCCACCACCACCTCGCCGCCCGGCTGGCCCAGGTACTGCTTGTGCAAAGCCTGCCAACTGCCTGCGGCCAGCACGCGCTCGCGGCCGTCGCTGCCGGGCGCGGTGGCCAGCAGGCCGTCTTCGTCGTACAGCGCCTGGCCGTCGTCGTTGAAACGCAGGAGAGAGGATCGGTAAATATGCATGCGGCAAGCTTAACCGCGCTGACCCGGCGTTTTATACGGTTGCGCTTATAGAGCCCACATCGCTGATTACTCGCCGCTCAGCGCAATCACCACGGCCGAAGGCTCTACCTGCACTTGCACGGCAGCACGTACGCGCAGCGAAGTGGCTTGGCGGCTAAAGCCGACCAGCTGCACACCAGCGTCCACGCTCACCGCCAGCTCTTGCACCGCGCCGCCGCGCGTGGCACGGGCCACAGTGCCGCGCCAGCTGTTGGCGGCTGGCGGCTCTGCACAATCGGCTGCAGTAACACTCACCGCCGTGGCCTTGCACATGGCCAGCACCGGCAAGCCGGGCCGCAAGCCCAGCAACTGGGCGCTCTCTTGGGTGATGTGCGAGCGCACGACAAAAGCTTGCGCGCCCGCTTCAGCACCATGCATTTGCACCACCACCAGCGGCCCGCTGCGGCTGACCTTGGCCACCACACAAGGCCATTGGTTGCGCATGCTGGTAACCACCTGCAAACGTGCCAGCGTGGTGGCCACTGAAATAACTGCCGGCCCCGCATCACTCTGGCGCGCCTGAGCCTGCTGCAACTGTGCTTGCAACTGCTCGCGCGCCTGGCCCATGGCATCGGCCGCTTCCAGCAGCAGCAAGGCATCGGGCGTCAGCAAAGCACCACCGCCGCCTTTGCCGCCCACGCTGCGCTGCACCAATTGCACACCGGCCAGATTGGACAGCGTATCGAGCGCCTGCCAGGCCGCCTTGTAGCTGATGCCCACCTGGCGCGCAGCCTCCGAGATGGAGCCGCAGACCTGGATGTGGCGCAGCACTTCGATGCGGCGGTCGGAGCGCTTCTCGGCGAGCGCAGCGGCTAGCGATGCTTGGCGATTCATGGCGCGCATCTTCGCACGCTTTGTGCGGCCATCGGCCCAGGCGCTTGGTCGGTCCGGCAAATCTGGCTACACTCGCTATTCCATTTAAGAATAGCGAAACTTGCCATGAAAGCCTTGCGCCTTGCCCCTCTCGCCCTTTGCCTGTTGACCGCTTTCGGCAGCGTTGCCCATGCCGATGAGGTAGCCGTGGCAGTGGCCGCCAACTTCACCGCGCCCATGCAAAAAATTGCTGCGCAGTTTGAGAAAGACACCGGCCACAAAGCCGTGCTGTCGTTTGGCGCCACCGGCAAGTTCTACGCCCAGATCAACAATGGCGCGCCCTTTGGCATCTTGCTCGCTGCCGACGACAGCACGCCCGAAAAGCTGGCCAAGGAAGGCAAGGGCGTAGACGCCAGCCGCTTTACCTACGCCATCGGCCAGCTGGTGCTGTGGAGCAAGCAAGCGGGCTATGTGGATGCGCAAGGCGCCGTGCTCAAAACCGGCGATTACCAGCACATTGCCGTGGCCAACCCCAAGCTCGCGCCCTACGGCCAGGCCGCCATGGAGACGCTGAACAAGCTGGGGCTGTCAGCCCAGGTCACGCCCAAGATCGTGCAGGGCGAGAACATCGGCCAAACCTACCAGTTCGCCGCCAGCGGCAATGCGCAACTGGGATTTGTAGCGCTCTCGCAGGTGATGGAAGACGGCAAGCTGCGCGAAGGCTCGGCCTGGGTCGTGCCCAAAACCATGCACGAGCCGATTCGCCAAGACGCCATCGTGCTGAACAACGCCAAAGACAACGCCGCCGCCAAAGCGTTGATGGAGTACCTGAAAGGCGAAAAGGCCCGAGCGATCATCCAATCCTACGGCTACGCATTCTGAATGCCAGACAATCGCAACAGCCACTGAATTGCGTTCTGCCCACAGCGTCCGCGCAAGCCCTGCGCGGACGTTTTCTCAGCCCACTGCCCACACCAACCACACGCCGCCACTGTGAGCCCTCCCCTCCTCAGCCCTGACGACTGGGCCGCCATCTGGTTGACGCTGGAGCTCGCCAGCGTCACCACCGTTTTGCTTTTGGTACTGGCCACACCGCTGGCCTGGTGGCTGGCGCATACGCGCTCGCGCTGGCGCGGTCCGATTGGCGCCGTGGTGACGCTGCCGCTGGTGCTGCCGCCCACAGTAATCGGCTTTTATCTGCTGGTGCTGATGGGCCCGAATGGCCCCATCGGCCAGCTCACGCAGGCGCTGGGTCTGGGCCGCTTGCCTTTCACCTTTGCCGGGCTGGTGGTGGGCTCACTCGTGTATTCACTGCCGTTTGCCACGCAACCGCTGCAGCGCGCTTTTGAGGCGCTGGGCGCTCGCCCGCTGGAAGTAGCGGCCACCTTGGGCGCCAGCCGCATCGACCGTTTCTTCAGCGTGGTGCTGCCGCTGGCGCGGCCAGGCTTTGTCACCGCCGCCGTGCTGACCTTTGCGCACACGGTGGGCGAGTTCGGCATTGTGCTCATGCTGGGTGGCAATATTCCAGGCCAGACGCGCGTGGTCTCGGTGCAAATCTACGACCACGTAGAAGCCATGGAATACGCACAAGCCCATTGGCTGGCTGGCGGCATGGTGGTGTTTGCCTTTGTGGTATTGGTAGCGCTGCAGTGGCTGCAGCCGCGTGACAAAAACCATGCGAGCCCGCTATGAACGATACGCACAGCAAAAACGGCATTGCCGCGCGCCTGCGCTTGCGACGCGCTGATTTTGTGCTTGATGTGGATGTGCACTTGCCCGGCCACGGCGTCACTGCGCTGTTTGGCCCCTCGGGCTGCGGCAAGACCAGCGTACTGCGCAGCCTCGCCGGGCTGGAGCGCGCTGAAGGCCGGGTCGCCGTGCATGGCGAAATCTGGCAGGACGACGCCAGCCGCCACTGGCTGCCCACGCACCAGCGGGCGCTGGGCTATGTCTTCCAGGAAGCCAGCCTGTTCCCGCACCTGAGCGCGCAAGACAATATCCGCTACGGCCTGCGCCGCACGCCTGCCACGCGGCAACGCGTGCAGTTGGAGCAGCTGGTAGAGCTGCTCGGCATTGGCCCGCTGCTGCCGCGCAAACCGGCCACTTTGTCGGGCGGCGAGCGCCAGCGCGTAGCCATTGCCCGAGCGCTGGCCACCAGCCCGCGTGTGCTGTTGATGGACGAGCCCTTGGCTGCGCTGGACGCCGAACGCAAGGCCGAGCTGCTGCCTTATCTGGACCAGCTCAGCGAGCAGCTCGCGCTGCCGATTCTCTACGTCAGCCACTCCATCGAAGAAGTGAGCCGCCTGGCCGACCAGGTGCTGCTGCTGCAAGCCGGCCGCGTGGTAGCGCAAGGCCCGGTGGCCGAGCTGCTGACGCAACTCGACTCACCCCTCGCCCAAGCCCTGCCCGATGCGCAGCAGGCCAGCATCATCGAAGGCAGCGTTTGCGCGCACGATGCGCAAGACCATTTGTGGAGCATGCAGATCGGCCAACAAAGCCCGCTACAACTGCACTGGACAGAAGCCGCCGCGCACTATCAGCACGGCGAACGAGTGCGCCTGCGCGTACTGGCCCGCGATGTGAGCCTGTCGCTGCAGGCGCAAAGCGGCAGCTCCATCCTCAACAGCTTGCCCGCCGTCGTGAGCGCCGTGCACGCCAGCGCGCCCGGCCAGGTATTGGTGCAATTGCAGCTGCAACACGCATCCACAGCCGCTCGCGCGGAAGCCCAGCCACAACTGCTGGCACTGGTCTCCGCCCGCTCATCCCGCCTGCTGCAGCTCGCGCCTGGATTGGCCGTACATGCGCAGCTCAAGGGCGTGGCGGTGTTGCGCTGAACGCTTTTTGGCGCGCCAGAAAACAAAAAAGCCCGGATCGCTCCGGGCTTTTTGCTGTGAGAGGAAAGCCGCTTACTTGGCCAGCACCACTTCCACACGGCGAGCAGCCGCATTGTTGCCAGCGTTTTCCACGGCTTCGGGCTTCTTGAGCTCCAGCTTGTCTTCGCTCACGCCCAGGGCCACCAGCGCGTCGCGCACGGCAAAGGCACGTTGCTTGGCCAGTTCGGCGTTCTTGTCGGCGTCGCCGGTAGCGTCGGTGTAGCCCGAGATCACGCCACGTTGGCCGGCCTTGATACCTGCCACCACATCGGCCAGGGCTTCGTTGCCGCCAGGAGCCAGCTCGGCCTTGCCGGTAGCGAAGAAGAACTTGACCACACCGTTTTCGATCAGCACGCGGGCAGCATCGTCGCCAGCGGCAGCGGCAGCGGCAGAACCGGCAGCGCCAGCGGTAGCGCCTGCAGCAGCGCCATTTGCGGCGCCAGCAGCTTGGGCATTGGCATCAGCCGTTGCACCAGCCGCTGGGGCGGCGGCAACGGGGCCTACCGATGCGCGGCTAGGCTCACCGGTCTGCACCTTGGCGGCAGTGACTGCGCCCTTGGCCGACTTGGCACCGTGGATGCCCTTATAGGCACCAAACCACAGCACGCTCAGCACCACCAGGGTGATCAGGGCAAAAACCAGGCCCAAGGCAAAGCGCTCGTCACTGTCATTGTTTTGCGAGGAACTCACTGTCAAACTCCAAGCACCACAGGGTGCATTAAGACAAAGAAAAGGGAAAGAGAAACTGGGCCGCCCGCCCCTTTTGCCAGCGCCGCAGCGCCAGCCGTCAGCCAGGGCACAACGGGTCGAGCGCGATTGTAACCAGATCGGCAGGCCGGCGCTGTTGCCACAGCGTCCCGATCTGGCTCAATAACAGAGCCCGGCTAGGGGTCAGACCGGAGATGGCCTGGCCTTCAAACTGCAAAAATAGATAGCAGGAAACGCTGATGAGGCGCGCAAACCCTAGTACTTACCCTTGTTTTTCAGGCTGTCAGGAAAAAATATTTTTATTTCCTGATCGTCCATGCAACAAGTCACGCAAGAAACCAGGTTGCGATTCGTAAAATCAGTGCTTTTTCACAATGCGTACGCCCGCTTACCGGCGAGCAAGCGCAGCTTCTCGGAATAGCCATCCATTGGAGACACCATGCAGGCTTTACTTGCCCTATCCAGGGCCATCGACAGGCTCAATGCCTTCGTCGGCAAATATTCCATCTGGTTGATATTTGCCGCCACCTTCATCAGCGCCGCCAATGCCATCGTTCGAAAAGCGTTCGACACCAGTTCGAACGCTTTTTTGGAGGTGCAGTGGTATTTGTTTGCCTGGTCGTTTCTGATCGCCGCTGGCTACACCTTGCTGCACCGCGAGCATGTGCGCATTGATGTGGTCAACTCGCGCCTGTCGAAAAAGGCGCAGGTGTGGATCGACATCATCGGTTTCGCCTTCTTCCTGACGCCGCTGTGCCTGACCATTCTCTGGCTGTCGATGCCGGTGGTGATCCAGATGTACCAGTCGGGCGAAGTCTCGGGCAACCCCGGTGGCCTGATCCGCTGGCCCGTATGGGCTGCCATTCCCGTGGGTATTACTTTGCTGCTGCTGCAAGGTATCTCCGAGCTGATCAAGCGCATTGCCTTCCTCAGCGGAGACGGCCCCGATCCAATGGGCAAGCTCAGCGACAAGAGCGCCGAGGAAGAGCTGGCCGAGGCCCTGCGCGCCGAAGCCGAACTCAAACAACAACAACAAGCCCTGGCTGCCCAGCAAGCCAGTGCTGGCAAAGCCTGAGCGGTAGCGGGAGACACTGATGGAATTTCTCACTACCAACTACGCCCCGATCATGTTCGCGGGCCTGATCTGCTTTTTGCTGCTGGGCTTTCCGGTGGCGTTCAGCCTGGGCGCTGCCGGCCTGATGTTCGGCTTTCTGGGTATCGAGCTGGGCGTATTCCCCAGCTCGGTGATGGCCTGGCTGCCCCAGCGCCTGATCGGCATCATGGCCAACGACACCTTGCTGGCCGTGCCCTTCTTCACCTTGATGGGCCTGATTCTGGAGCGCTCGGGCATGGCCGAGGACTTGCTCGACACGGTCGGCCAGGTGTTCGGCCCGATCCGCGGCGGTTTGGCGCTGGCGGTGATTTTTGTGGGCGCGCTGCTCGCAGCTACCACCGGCGTGGTGGCCGCTTCGGTGATCTCGATGGGCCTGATCTCGCTGCCCATCATGCTGCGCTACGGCTATGACCGCCGCCTGGCATCGGGCGTGATTGCCGCATCCGGCACGCTGGCGCAGATCATTCCGCCATCGCTGGTGCTGATTCTGATGGCCGACCAGCTGGGCAAGAGCGTGGGCGACATGTACAAGGGCGCCTTCATCCCCGGCTTCATGCTGATGGGCCTGTATGTGCTGTGGGTCATGACGCTGGCCGTCTTCAAGCCCAAGATGGTGCCGGCCCTGCCACCAGAGGCACGCATTTACCGCGAAGCCAATGGCAGCGGCGGCTACACCTCGCTGGTGGTGGTGATGGCCATCTCGGCCGCAGTCTCGATCTTCCTTGCCAGCCACATGGCTGACATCCACACCTGGTGGGAAGGCAAGCTGGTCACCGACGTGGCCACCGACGAAAAGATCGTCACCGCCATGTGCGGCGGCACCTTCATCGCCTTCGTGATTGCCTCGATCAACAGCATCTTCAAACTGGGCCTGCTGTCCAAGCTGGCCGAGCGTGTTACCTTTGTGCTGATTCCGCCACTGCTGCTGATCTTCCTGGTGCTGGGCACCATCTTCCTGGGTATTGCCACGCCTACCGAAGGCGGCGCCATGGGCGCCATGGCCGCGCTGATCATGGGCTTTGCCCGCAAGCGCCTGAACATGAGCCTGCTCAAGCAAGCGCTGGGCTCCACCACCAAGCTGGCCAGCTTTGTGATGTTCATCATGATCGGCGCCACCACCTTCTCGCTGGTATTCCAGGCGGCCGACGGCCCCAAGTGGGTGGAGCACCTGCTGACCAGCCTGCCCGGCGGCCAGACCGGCTTCCTGATCGTGGTGAACATCATGATCTTCTTCCTGGCCTTCTTCCTGGACTACTTTGAGCTCTCGTTCATTGTGGTGCCACTGCTCGGCCCGGTGGCGGAGAAGATGGGCATCGACCTGATCTGGTTCGGCGTGCTGCTGGCCGTGAACATGCAAACCTCGTTCATGCACCCGCCGTTCGGTTTTGCACTGTTCTTCCTGCGCTCGGTGGCGCCCGACAAGCAGTATGTGGACCGCGTGACACACAAGGTGATCGAGCCGGTGACCACCATGCAGATCTACAAGGGCGCCGTGCCGTTTGTGTTGATGCAGCTGGTCATGGTGGGTACCTTGATCGCCTTCCCAGGCATCGTGACTGGCGCGCTCGACAAAAAGGTCGAGGTCGACATGAACAAGGTCAACGCCGAGATGATGCAGCAGCTCAACGACTCTGGCGGCGGCTATGGCGACAATCCATTCGCCACACCGGAGAGCAACGACACGCCGGCCGATGCGCCAGCCGCAGGCAGCGACGGCGCAGCACCCTCGCCCGCTCCAGCGGCCGAAGGCGGCTACGGCTCGGACGACCCGGCCAAGGCCCTGCAAGAATCGCTGGGCACCGAGCCAGCGGCCAAGTAAGCGCACTTGCCCCAAAACCAAGCCCCGGTTCGCCGGGGCTTTTTTCATCTTTCATTCCAGGTGGGCCTGGACCTGGTGCCTGTTTTTACAGAGCATTGGCGGCCGACTGGTGAGGCTCTTGTTGGCACGACACGCAGGCTATTGACCGCCCAAGTACGGAGCTGGCCAGCCAGGACAAGACCCGACCAGCTGCGGCCAGCAATGCCGCCAGCAGCAGCTAAAAAACTACCAGCCAAAGACAGCAAGCAACGAGAAACCGAATCGCGCTCCCGCAATGCCGGGATGGCCATGAAAAAAGCCGCAGCGAACTGCGGCTTTTTTGAGGCGATGCCAAGCCTTTTCCAGGCCTGGCGAGCCGCTGCTTTAAGGCAGCTTGGCTTGTGCCATGTACTGGTTGAACGGGTACTCCGAGAAGCGGTTCCACAGGATCTGGTCCTTTTGGAAGGCGCGCATGTCCTGGTGGATCTTCTTAAACTCGGGCGACTTGGCTTCGTGCTCGGCGAACACTTCCATCGAGGCCTTGAAGCCAGCGTCCATCAGTTCCTTGGGGAAAGGCTTGAGCTGGGTCTTGTTGGCCACCAGGCGCTTGATGGCCTGGGGGTTCAGCACCTGGTACTTGGCGGTCATGTCGGCAGCAGCCACGCGGGTAGCGGCATCCAAAATGGCCTTGTTCTCGGGCGAGAGCGCGTTGTACTTCTTGATGTTGATGAAGAACTCCAGATCGGCCGAACCTTCCCACCAACCGGGGTAGTAGTAGAACGGAGCGACCTTGTTGAAGCCCAGCTTTTCGTCGTCGTACGGGCCAACGAACTCCACCGCATCCAGCGTGCCCTTTTCCAGCGCCTGGTACACATCGCCAGCAGGCATGTTTTGCGCCACCACGCCCAGCTTGGCCATGGCCTCGCCGAACACGCCGCCGCCCAGACGCATCTTCAGGCCCTTCAGATCGGCCACGGTCTTGATTTCCTTGCGGTACCAGCCGCCCATCTGGGTGGTGGTGTTGCCGGCCGATGCGGTCTTGAAGTTGTACTTTTCAAAGAAAGCGTCGAGCAGCTTGCGGCCATTGCCGTGGTCTTTCCAACCCGACATTTGCAGCGTGGTCAGGCCAAAAGGCACAGCGCAGCTGAAAGCGAAGATCGGGTCTTTGCCGGTGAAGTAGTAAGCGGCGGTTTGCGCCATGTCGATGGTGTCGCCTTGCAGCGCATCGACCACACCGAAAGCGGGCATCAGCTCGCCAGCGGGGTGCACGGAGATTTCGAACTTGCCGCCGGACATGGCCTTGACGGCGGCGGAGAGCTTTTCAGCGCTACCAAAGATGGTGTCCAGCGACTTGGGAAAGCTGGAAGCCAGGCGCCAGCGCACTGCCGCCTGGGCATGCACGGCAGGGGCCACACCAGCGGCCAATACGCCAGCAATGCCAGCATTTTTGATAAGGGAACGACGGTCCATCTCTGTCTCTCCGTTTGATTGTTAAAAGCAGCAGACGCCTTGATGTGGGCGCCGCTCACCGTTTGTTGCAGCCGCTATCGTGCCACAGCCGCGAACCTGTTTTCGGTCTGCAAATTGTAGAAATGGTTGCACAGGTGACTTGAGGGGGTTTTCCCGCAAAACGGCGATCCGATTATGGCGGTTTTGCGCCACACCAAATGCTGTTTTCGTCGAAATACCGCACAGGGTTTGCAGCAGGTTCAAAGCGTCATGAAAAAAGCCCGGCACATTGGCCGGGCTTTGGGGCGATGAAGGGTATTGCGCTTGCAGGGCACCCCGATGGGGGCTCAGGCCGCTGCGCTCGCGGCGGCCGCCTGGCTGCCAAAGCGCTCGCTGATGGAGCGCTGAATACCGGCAGCATCCAGGCCTTGCAACGCCATCAGCTTGGCCGGGTCACCGTGTTCGATGAACTCGTCCTTGAAGCCCAGTTGCAGCACCGGCACCTCCATGCGCATGGCCTGCAAGGTTTCCAGCACGGCGCTGCCTGCGCCGCCCATGACGCAACCGTCTTCCACCGTCACCAGCGCATCGTGGGTTTGCGCCAATTGCTGCAGCAGCTCGGTATCCAAAGGCTTGGCCCAACGCATATTGGCCACCGTGGCGTTGATCTGCTCGCCCACTTGCAAGGCCGGGTAGAGCAAGGCACCAAAAGCCAGAATCGCAATGCGCGGCTTACCGGCCACGGCGGGCTGGGCCTGACGGCGGATTTCGCCCTTGCCAAACGGCAGCGCATCCAGTGTTTCCAGCGGTGCCACGCCAGCGCCGCTGCCACGCGGGTAGCGCACGGTGACGGGGTGGTTCTGCTCAAAGGCGGTGCTCAGCAGTTGGCGCGTTTCGCGCTCGTCGGCCGGGCAGGCCACGCTCATGTTGGGGATGCAGCGGGTAAAGGCGATGTCGTAATTGCCGGCGTGCGTAGCGCCATCGGCACCCACCAGGCCAGCGCGGTCCAGCGCAAACACCACGGGCAGGTTTTGCAGCGCCACGTCGTGAATCAACTGGTCGTAAGCGCGTTGCAAGAAGGTGGAATAGATAGCCACCACCGGCTTGAGCCCTTCGCAAGCCAGGCCGCCAGCAAAGGTGACGCTGTGCTGCTCGGCAATGCCCACGTCGAAATAGCGCTTGGGGAAACGCTTGTGGAACTCGACCATGCCCGAGCCTTCGCGCATGGCCGGCGTGATGCCCACCAGGCGCTCGTCTTTCACCGCCATGTCGCACAACCAGCTGCCGAACACCTGGGTAAAGGTTTGCTTGGGTGGCGTAGCCGGCTTGACCAGGCCGATGGCCGGATCGAACTTGCCCGGGCCGTGGTAGGCCACCGGGTCGGCCTCGGCCAGCTTGTAGCCCTGGCCTTTTTTGGTAACCACGTGCAGAAACTGCGGGCCCTTGAGCTGGCGAATGTTCTCCAGCGTAGGGATCAGCGAATCCAGATCATGGCCGTCGATCGGGCCGATGTAGTTGAAGCCGAACTGCTCAAACATGGTGGCCGGCACCACCATGCCCTTGGCTTGCTGCTCGATGCGCTTGGCCAGCTCCAGCAGCGGCGGCACTTGCTTCAAGACGCTCTTGCCCACACCGCGGGCCTTGGCGTAGAACTGGCCGCTCATCAATTGCGCCAGGTAGCGGTTGAGCGCGCCCACCGGCGGGCTGATGCTCATGTCGTTGTCGTTCAGGATGACGAGCAGGTTGGCATCCGACACACCCGCGTTGTTGAGCGCTTCAAAGGCCATGCCGGCCGTCATTGCGCCGTCGCCGATGATCGCCACGGCCTGGCGGTTGCTGCCCTGCAGCTTGGAGGCTTCGGCCATGCCCAGCGCGGCCGAGATGCTGGTGGACGAGTGCGCCGTGCCAAAGGCGTCGTACTCGCTCTCGCTGCGCAGCGGAAAGCCCGAGATGCCGCCCAACTGGCGCAGGCTGCCCATGCGGTCGCGTCGGCCAGTCAGAATTTTGTGCGGATAGGTCTGGTGGCCCACGTCCCAGACAAAGCGGTCGCGCGGCGTGTCGTAGACCGCATGCAATGCAATGGTCAGCTCGACGGTGCCCAGGTTGGAGCTGAGGTGGCCGCCGGTTTGCGACACGCTCTCCAGCACAAACTCCCGCAGCTCACGCGCCAGCGTCTTGAGCTCGGCGCGCGACATTTTGCGCAGATCCGCCGGATCGTTGACGGTGGCCAGCAGTGGAAAGTTCTTCGTGGGCATAACAAAAATTAGATGGCTGACTATTGGGCATTGGCACGCGCAACAGCCTGTTTTTCTTCAAAATCGCAGGCGACTATGGTAGCAACTGCCGCAAGCTGCAGTGCTGCGGCGGTGCATTCGCAGTATCAGTGGGAGCGCTTGACCACCATGTCGGCCAGTGCCGCCAGTGCACGCGGCTGCGCCAGGCCCGAGCCAGCCAGCGCGGCTTGCGCCTCGGCCAGCAGCTCGTTGGCGTAGGCGCGGGCGGCATCCAGGCCCATCAGCGAAACATAGGTGGGCTTGTCGTTGTCGGCATCCTTGCCGGCGGTTTTGCCCAGCGTGGCAGAGTCGGCCACCACGTCGAGCACATCGTCGATCACCTGAAAAGCCAGGCCCAAAGCGGCGCCGTAGGTCTTGAGCGCATCCAGCGTGGCACCGGTGATGCCGGCGCAGGTAGCACCCATTTCCACACTGGCTTGCAAAAGCGCGCCGGTCTTGAGCTTGTGCATTTGCTGCAGCTCGGGCTGCGTCAGGCGCTTGCCCACGCTGGCCAGATCAATCGCCTGGCCGCCAGCCATACCGTTGTAGCCTGCTGCCAGCGCCAATTGGCGGCACAGCTTGGCTTGCATGGCATCCGCAATACCGCGGCCTTCGGGCACGAGCAGCTCAAAAGCCAGGGCTTGCAAGGCATCGCCAGCCAGCAAGGCCTGCGCTTCACCAAACTGCACATGGACGGTGGGCTTGCCACGGCGCAGCACATCGTTGTCCATGCAAGGCATGTCGTCGTGCACCAGCGAATAAGCATGAATCAGCTCTACCGCACAGGCGGCACGCAAAGCAGCTTCGGCCTGCGCCGTGCTCAGCGCGCCTGCCGCTTGCGCTGCCGCCAGCACCAGCAGCGGGCGCAGGCGTTTGCCGCCGTCGAGCACCGCATAGCGCATGGGCTGGCCCAGGCCGGCCGGGGCATCGGCGGCAATCCATTGACCAAGGGCCGCTTCCACGCGGGCCAGTTCGTCACTGCACCACTGTGCAAAGTTATCGTGCGCTGCTGTCATTGTTTCTAGTGTTCCTCGCCTGCCCAGGGCTTGAGCTGGCCGTCGTCCAAGAGCTTGATCTGGTCTTGCACCGCTTCGAGCCGAGCGCGGCAGA
Source organism: Comamonas trifloxystrobinivorans (assembly GCF_043359985.1). Taxonomy (NCBI): domain Bacteria; kingdom Pseudomonadati; phylum Pseudomonadota; class Betaproteobacteria; order Burkholderiales; family Comamonadaceae; genus Comamonas; species Comamonas trifloxystrobinivorans. The sequence continues at coordinate 66,274 of NZ_JBHZGV010000010.1, read as the reverse complement.
AGGCCAGCAACACGGCACCGCGCTGGTAGGCCGCCAGCATGTCGGCCAAGGGCAGCTGGCCCGATTCAATACGCGCCACCAGGCTCTCGAGCTCCTGCAAGGCGCTCTCGTAGTTGGCGGGTTCGGGCAAATCAGGCATGGCAATCGCCTGGGGGGCAGTGGCCTTGGGCATGGGCGGGCTCGGCAAGCGGTGGGGCCGCTGGGCTGTGAATGGAAACCGCTGATTTTAGGCGCTCTGCGCAGCCGCCTGGGCGCAGGTGCTGTCAGCAATCCTGCCAGCGACAGCCTGGGCCGCCTTTTTTCTGCAAAAACCAGCACTAAACACAAGCTTTACAAGCACCTGCAGCTATCAATTTGTTAGAATCCACCGCGCTGAACTGCCGCCCTTGGAGGCGCTGGCCTGAGCCAGCCGCTGCCAATTCACGCATAAAGCAAACGGGAATAACCCCACTGGATATAATCCCATTCCTCGCGAAACCGGCCATCCTTTGTTGTTGCTGCCGGTTTTCATTTTTTTGAATTCGTGCGCACGCGCACCCTCCCTGTGGGGAGTCTTTAGGTCAGGTCACCCATGTCTGATTTAAGTCTTCAACTGCAGCAGGCCGCAAGCCAACTTCCAGTTTCAAGCTACTTCGATCAAGCGCTGTTTGAGCGCGAGATGCAAACCATCTTCCAGCACGGCCCCAAATATGTGGGTCACCAGCTGGCGATCCCCGAGATTGGCGATTACTACGCCCTTCCGCATGAAAAGGAAGGGCGGGCGCTGGTGCGCAACGCCAGCGGCCAGGCCGAGCTGATCTCCAACGTCTGCCGTCATCGCCAGGCGGTGATGCTCAAGGGCCGCGGCTCGCTCAACCACCAGCAAAAAGGCAGTGCCGGCGGCAACATCGTCTGCCCGCTGCACCGCTGGACCTACAGCCCCAGCGGTGAGCTGCTGGGCGCGCCGCACTTCAGCCACGACCCCTGCCTGAACCTCAACAACTACCGCCTGCGCGAGTGGAACGGCCTGCTGTTCGAGGACAACGGCCGCGACATCCAGGCCGATCTCGCCCGCATGGGCCCGGCCGCCGCCTTGAGCTTTGACGGCTTTGTGCTCAACCACGTGGAAATGCACGAGTGCAACTACAACTGGAAGACCTTTATCGAGGTCTATCTGGAGGATTACCACGTCGGCCCCTTCCACCCTGGCCTCGGCAACTTCGTCACCTGCGATGACCTGAAGTGGGAGTTCGGCAAAGAGTACTCGGTGCAAACCGTGGGCGTGGCGCCGAGCTTTGGCCAACCGGGCTCGGACATCTACAAGAAGTGGCACGAGGTGCTGCTGAACTACCGCAACGGCCAAATGCCCGAGCACGGTGCGATCTGGCTCACCTACTACCCGCACATCATGGTGGAGTGGTACCCGCATGTGCTGACGGTATCGACGCTGCACCCGATCAGCGTGGACAAGACCATGAATGTGGTCGAGTTCTACTACCCCGAGGAAATCAGTGCCTTCGAGCCCGAGTTTGTGCAGGCGCAGCGCGCGGCCTACATGGAAACCGCGATCGAAGACGACGAAATCGCCGAGCGCATGGATGCGGGCCGCAAGGCCCTGTTCGAGCGCGGCGACAACGAAGTGGGCCCCTACCAAAGCCCCATGGAAGACGGCATGCAGCACTTCCACGAGTGGTATCGCGGTATGATTGGCGACGCTGTACCGGCCCGCTGACAGGCCGGCAACCCTGCCCTGACAACTATCAAAACCATAGCTGCTAGCGCTTGACATTCAAGCACTAGCAGCTTTTTTTCATTACAAAGTCTCTCCGATGCAAGCCCTGTGGATGGTGGCCGCCGCCTTTTGTTTCGCGCTCATGGGGGTGTGCATCAAGTTCGCATCGGTCTACTTTGGCGCGCAAGAAATCATCTTCTACCGCGGCCTCATCAGCATGGCCTTGCTGTGGTGGCTGGCCAAGCGCAGCCATGTCAGCCTGGGCACCAAATACCCGCTGATGCACACCTGGCGCAGCTTCATCGGCGTCATCTCCATGGGTTTCTGGTTCTACTCCATCGGCAAACTGCCGCTGGCCACCGCCATGACGCTCAACTACATGAGCAGCCTGTGGGTTGCGGCCTTTGTGGTGGGCGGCGCGCTCATGGCCTGGCGCCCCAAGGCCGAGGGCGACCAGCCAGCGCTCAACATCCCGCTGGTACTCACCGTCATCACCGGCTTTGCCGGCGTGCTCTTGATGCTGCGCCCCAGCATGGATGCCGACCAGCTGTTTGCCGGCATCATCGGCCTGCTCTCCGGCTTGCTCTCGGCCTTTGCCTATATGCAGGTGGTGGCACTGTCGCGCATTGGCGAGCCCGAGCAACGCGTGGTGTTCTACTTTGCGCTCGGCTCGGCCGTAGCCGGCGGGCTGGTAATGGTGTTCACCGGCGCCTCGCCCTTCCCCGGCTGGCCGGCGCTGTGGCTCATTCCCATCGGTATTCTGGCCACGGGCGGCCAGCTTTTCATGACCATGGCCTACGCCAGTGCCACCACGCGCCGCGCCACCTTGGTGGTGGCCAACCTGCAGTACTCGGGCATCGTCTTTGGCGCGCTGGCCTCGATCGTGGTGTTTGGCGACCACATTCCGACCATCGGCTGGATCGGCATGGCGCTCATCGTGGGCAGCGGCATCGTCGCCACCGTGCTGCGCAAACGCTAGCCCGGTAGGGCCGGAAGCTGAAGCGGGCAAGCGGCTTTCGCAGCGGCGGTGCGCTGCTCCATAATGGCTGCCAGAAAATTTGGAGCAAGCCATGACGACCACTACGCCCTACACCACCTTGATCACCGTGCCGCAGCTGCAAGCCCTGCTGCAAAACCAGGCCGCCAACGTCATGGTGTTCGACTGCAGTTTCGAGCTGGCCCAGCCGCTCGCCGGTGAGGCGCAGTACGACGAAGTGCATATTGCCGGCGCCCTCTACGCCAATCTCGACAAAAACCTGAGCGCGCCGCACGACGGCACCGGCAAGGTCATCAACAATGCATCGGGCGGCCGTCACCCCCTGCCCACACGCGAGGTGTTCGCCACCTGGCTCTCGCAAATCGGCTTTCGCAACGACATGCAGGCCGTGGTGTATGACCGCAACGGCGTCAACTACGCCGGCCGCCTGTGGTGGATGCTGAAATGGGCGGGCCACGATGCCGTCGCCGTGCTCGATGGCGGCTTGCAAGCCTGGCAAGCCGCCGGCGGCGCGGTCGAAAGCGGCAAGCCCACCAGCCACTTCCAAAGCAATTTCGAGCTGAACCCGCCGCTGCGCGAGCTGCGCACCGCCAACCAGGTGCAGCAAGCGCTGGGCAGCGCGCAAACCGTCATCGACGCCCGGGCGCCCGCCCGCTATCGCGGTGAAGTGGAGCCGCTCGACCCGGTGGCCGGCCACATTCCAGGCGCGCTCAACCGCCTGTTCAGCACCAATATCGGCGCCGACGGCCGCTTCAAACCCGCCGCCGAATTGCGCGCCGAGTTCGATGCCCTGCTCGCCCAACGCGACCCGGCAACAGTGGTGCACCAATGCGGCAGCGGCGTCAGCGCCCTGCCCAACCTGATCGCCATGGAGCTTGCCGGCTACGCGCCCACCGCGCTGTTTGCCGGCAGCTGGAGCGAGTGGTGCAGCGATGCATCGCGCCCCGTGGAAAAGGGATGATTTTTTTCTGTGCTTGCTGCTGGAGCTTGGAGCTCAGCGGCAAGCTAGTGACGCAGCTCTCGCAGGCTGCTGGCTGTTGGCTGTTGGCTGTTGGCTGTTGGCTGTTGGCTGTTGGCTGTTCAGGATGTCCCTCCCCACCCCTTTCAGCCAGCGTCCCGGAAAGATTCGCTACGCGAAGCTTTCGGGGACGCTGGATGTAGGGCACGTTTCTTTGCTTACTTTCTTCTGGGCCGGCACACCGGACGTGCAGCAAGAAAGTCGGTCGCCTGCCGGGGCGAGACCCGGCCAGCAGCTGCATGCAATGCCCGCTAACGCCAGTTAAACAACCAACCTGTGAAAAGCAGCAAGCAGATTCGCGCTGCCGCGCTTCGGCGAAGAAGCTAAACAGCGATGGCGTTGTCAAGCGCCATGACTGCAACGCTTACTCGCCAAACCCCATCGGCAACGGCTTGACCACGCCGTTCAGGTTCATCTTGCCGTCTTTGACCATCAGGCTGCTGGTCAGGAAATCGCCCTCCACGCGGACATAGCCCATGCCGGTGACCATCTCCACCATGGCGTCTACTTCTTCCGGCCCCACTTCCTGGCCGCTGGCCTTGGCGATATTGGCCAGCCAGGCCTTGGGCAGGCGGGCGCTGGCGTTGAGGGCCGAGCCCTTGAGCAGCGCTGGCATCCAACCCGTTTCGGCCACTTGCTCGGCCGAAGGTGCCTTCAGCACCTCGGCGCCGTACTCCACTTCGCCGGCATTGCCCTGGTAGCTGGCCTTGAGCTTCATCTGGTAGGCGGGCAAAGCGGCCACCAGCTTGGGCGCGTTCTTTTCCATCAGCGCCGCCATCTGCTCTTCCGAAGGCTCCAGCGCTTTGGCCAAGCCGCCGCTGCGGTAGCCTTCCAGCAGCATTTGCTGGAAGCTGCGCAGCGCGTCCAGATCCAGGCGCTGGATCTTCTCTTCATAGCCCAGCGACTCGAACGCCAGCGGGCCAATGCGGCCCACGCTCTTGACGTGGTTGCTGATGCTCAAGGTCTTGGCATCCGCTTCCATGGTGGTGTCGGCGGTGATGTCTATGAACTCGGCTACGGTCTCAGGCTGGCCATCCGCCTTCTGGTTGATCACCTGTGCGCTCGCCACCTGCATTTGCATCTTGCCCGGGCCCACGCCCCACAGTCCATCGATCATCACGGTGTTGAAAGAGCCGCCCATGCCCTTGACGGCAATCGTCATCTGCTCAGCGGGCGTTGCTGCGGCAACCGCAGCCTTGGCCTCGCTGGCCGCTTCTTCGTCGTCTTCTTCCAGCTCCAGATCCAGCTCATCTTCGGCAGCGGGCTTGGACAAGCCGGCAATCACCAGCTCCGGCCATTTGAACTCGCCACGGATCGTCTTCTGGTCACTGGCCAGCGACACGTCGTATGCCATATCCGCCCAACGCACCGTAACGCCCTTGTCCGCCGCCTCACCCGCTTGCAAGGCAAAGAGCCAATCGCTGCTGCCGCTGTAGTGACGCACGCCCGTCAGGGTAGGCATGCTGGCTTTGGCGAAAGGCTGCTTAGCCTGCTCGTCCAAGCCCTCCAACGCAAAGCGCGATTCCACCACCGCAGCAGCCAGTTTGCCGCCGGCTAAGGGGCCGTGGCGAATATCACTGTTCATCACCAAACGCATGGGTTTGGACGGCGTGGCAGGCGCTGCAGGCTTTGCCTCACCGCCATCGGTTTCTGCAGCATCCGTCTTGGCGGGTGGAGGCGTCCACTCCAGCACCCACTTGGCTTGCGACGAGAAAAAGCCCTTCTCGTAGCTCTCCGTGACCACCGCTTCTTTGCCCACGGCATGGCGCAATTCGGCCGCCGCTTCGGCAAAGGCCTTTTGCGTCTGGTCGCCGCTGTACCAGGTTCCCGCGCCATAACCCGCCACCACCAACGCGACCGCAGCCGCCACCCAGGTCATCTTGCTCATCCGCCCATCCCCTCAGTCTATAGATTGATTTACCGCACAAAATAGCGGCAAATAATAGCATGCAGCTATCAAGTGACGCGACTGTATGGCGTCGCGCCATCGACAGCGCTTCTTCGCCTGTGGACGAGTGCGTTTGTGCTTCGCGCAGATGGAGGCCGGTCATTGGTCCGCAACGCCTCACCGAGCCATAAAAAATGCACCCCGAAAGGTGCATTCTTGACTGGCAAAAAACACTCAACCCGTATTACGCAAAGCCGCGGCGATCCCGTTGATCGAGATATGGATACCGGTTTTCACGCGCTCGTTGTCCTCGCCATTGCGCCAGCGGCGGATCAGCTCCACCTGCAGGTGGTGCAGCGGATCGATGTACGGGAAGCGGTGGCGGATGGAGCGCTCCAGCGCCGGGTTGTTGGCCAGGCGGCTCTGCTCGCCGGTGATCTGGGCCAGGGCTTCGGCGGTGCTTTGCCATTCGGCCTCGATCGCCTGGAACACGCGCTTGCGCAAGCGCGTGTCCGCCACCAGCTCGCTGTAGCGCGATGCCAGCGCCAGATCGCTCTTGGCCAGCACCATGTCCATGTTCGACAGCAAAGTGCGGAAGAACGGCCACTGGCGGTACATCTTTTGCAAGAGCGCCCATTGCGCTTTTGGCGTTTTGCCGCTTTGGCTGACAAAGGCCTGCACGGCCGAGCCAAAGCCGTACCAGCCTGGCAAGGTGAGGCGGCATTGGCCCCAGCTGAAGCCCCAGGGGATGGCGCGCAGGTCTTCAATACGCTGGCTGGCCTTGCGCGATGCGGGGCGCGAGCCAATGTTCAGCTCGGCAATCTCGCGGATCGGCGTGGAGCTGAAGAAGTAGCTCTCAAAGCCCTTGGTGCCGTAGACCAGTTCGCGGTAAGCGGCCATGCTGGCGGCCGACAAATCAGCGGCCGCGTCCAGAAATGCCTGGCTGGCGGGCTTGGTCGGTTGCAGCAAGGTGGCCTCCAAGGTGGCGGCCACCAGAGTTTCCAGGTTGCGGCGGCCGATCTCGGGGTTGGCGTATTTCGAGGCGATGACTTCGCCCTGCTCGGTAAGGCGAATCTGGCCGCGCACCGTGCCTGGCGGCTGCGCCAAGATGGCCTGGTAGCTGGGGCCGCCGCCACGGCCCACGGTGCCGCCACGGCCGTGGAACAAGCGCAGTTGCACGGGTGCAGCCTTGCTCAGCTCGTCGAACAGCGCCACCAGCGAAATCTCGGCCTGGTACAGCTCCCAGTTGCTGGTGAAAATGCCGCCATCCTTGTTGCTGTCGCTGTAGCCGAGCATGATGTCCTGCTCGGCACCGCTGCGCTGAATCAGCTGCGCAATATGCGGCAGCGAGTAATACTCGCGCATGATGGTTGCCGCGTTGCGCAGGTCTTCAATGGTTTCGAACAGCGGGCTCACGATGAGAGCAGCTTGCGACTGGCCGTCGTCAATGCGGCCGTTGAGCAGGCCCACTTCTTTTTGCAGCAGCAGCACTTCGAGCAGGTCGCTCACCGCTTCGGTGTGGCTGATGATGTAGTGGCGGATGGCATCGCGCCCGTACAACTGCAGCGAAGCCTGGGCGCGCTCGAAGATCGCCATTTCGCTTTTGCATTTGTCGCTGTACTGCGCGCCCACCACACGCAGCGGGCGGGCATCGCACAACAGTTTGATGAGCAAGGCGCGCTTGGCCGCTTCGCTCAAACCGGAGTAATCCGCCTCAAGGCCAGCGGTGGCCAGCAGTTCGGTCAAGACGGCTTCGTGCTGGTCCGAGCTTTGGCGCAGATCGACCGTAGCCAAGTGAAAGCCGAACACTTGCACGGCGCGAATCAGCGGCGACAGGCGCTGCTCAGCCAAGGCGCGGCCATGGTTGTCGCGCAGCGAATCTTCGATCACGCGCAGATCGGCCAGCAGCTCGTCGGCTTGCAAATACGGGTTCTGCGGCGCCACGGCGTGGCGTGCTGCGTCGCCGCCGCTCAGGTTCTTCAAGGTAGCAGCCAGGCGTGCGTACACGCCGATCAAGGCGCGGCGGTAAGGTTCATCCTCGCGGTGCTGGCTGGTATCGGGCGAACGGGCGGCCAGTGCTTGCAGCGCCGATGCGGTGCCCGCCAAGCGTTGCGACATGGACAGCTCGCCGCCCAGGTAGTGCACTTCCGTCAAATAGTGGCGCAGCACCAGGTCGGACTGGCGGCGCAGCGCCTCTTGCAGGCTTTTGGCGGTGACGTTGGGGTTGCCGTCGCGGTCGCCGCCAATCCACTGGCCCATGCGCAAAAAGTTGGCCAGATCGCGCTCACCCAGCTCACGCTCCAGCTCGGCATAAAGCTTGGGGATTTCGGTGAGGAAGGTGGCCTGGTAGTACGAGAGCGCGTTGTCGATCTCGTCCTCGACCGTCAGCTTGGAATAGCGCAGCAAGCGCGTTTGCCACAGCTGGGTCACTTGCGAGCGCAGCTGCAGCTCGTTGTCGGCCAGTTGGCGCGGCGTGAGCGTGTCTTTGCTGCTGTTGAAGAGCTGGGCGCGCTGCACGATGTCGTCGCGCGCCACCAGCAAGGCGGCAATGGCGCGCTCAGCATCCAGAATGCTTTTGCGCTGCACCTCGGTTGGGTGCGCGGTGAGCACCGGCGACACCAGGCTGTGCGCCAGCGTATCGGCCACCGCCTTGACGGGAATGCCCGCCCAGCGCAGCCGCGCCAGCGCCACCTCAATGCTGCCCTCTTGCGTGTTGCCAGCGCGCTCGTGCACTTCGCGGCGGCGGATATGGTGGCGGTCTTCAGCCAAGTTCGCCAGGTGCGAGAAGTAGGTGAAGGCGCGGATCACGCTCACCGTCTGGTCGCCCGACAGGTTCTTGAGCAGGGACTTGAGCGATTTCTCGGCATCCTGGTCGTCGTTACGGCGGTAGGCCACCGACAGCTGGCGCACCTGCTCGATCAGGTCAAACGCGGCCTGGCCCTCCTGCTCGCGAATCACATCGCCCAGAATGCGGCCCAGCAGGCGAATATCCTCGATCAGCGGCTGGTCCTTGTCGGCACGGCGGCTGATGGTTTGCGTCGCCGATGCATCGGCGCTCTTGGGTTTGCGCGCTGCAGTTTTGGCAACTGCGTTGGTGTCTTTTTTGCTGGCAGTGGTCATGAACGGAGGGAAACAGAGAGAGAGGGATGGAAACAGGGCAAAACCATGCGCTGGCTGTGCGCGTGCAAAGCGGAATCCGCACTGTGCTCATCACAGCGCCGCACATGCTAGCATCGAAGATTGCTTTTTGTGACTTGTTTCGAGCCGCTTTTTTGCGCTTATCGCTGGTAACTCGGCGGTAACCGCCTTCCGCCTGCGGCGCTATGTCCATGACCTCCTTATCTCTGACCATCGCCACCCGCGAAAGCCAGCTTGCCCTGTGGCAGGCCGAACATGTGCAGCAGCTGCTGCAAAAGCTGGGCCACCAGGTGCAGTTGCTCGGCATGACCACGCGCGGCGACCAGATTCTGGACCGCACCCTGTCCAAGGTGGGCGGCAAAGGCCTGTTCGTCAAAGAACTGGAAACCGCACTGGAAAACGGCACAGCCGATTTGGCCGTGCACTCGCTCAAAGACGTGCCGATGGAGCTGCCCGCCGGCTTTGCGCTGGCCGCCGTGCTGGAGCGCGAAGACCCGCGCGACGCCTGGGTTTCGGGCCGCTACGCGCGCCTGGAGGATTTACCGCAGGGCGCTGTGGTGGGTACCTCCAGCCTGCGCCGCCAGGTACTGCTCAAGGCACTGCGGCCCGATCTGGACATTCAGCCCCTGCGCGGCAACGTGAACACCCGCCTGCGCAAGCTCGACGAAGGCCAGTACGACGGCATTGTGCTGGCCGCCGCCGGCCTCAAGCGCCTGCAAATGCACGAGCGCATCCGCTACGAATTCGACACCGACACCATGCTGCCCGCAGCCGGCCAAGGCGCGCTGGGCATCGAGATCCGCGCCGACCGGCAAGACCTGGTGGAGCTGTTCGCCGGCATGGCGCACAGCCGCACCTGGCAAACCGTCACCGCCGAGCGCGCCGTCAGCCGCTGCATGGGCGGCAGCTGCTCCATGCCGCTGGCCGCGCACGGCGAATGGCAGGGCAACACCTTGCACCTGCGTGCCGCCTGGGGCGACGAGCAAAAGCCCGATGCCGCCCTGGTACGCGCCGCCGCCAGCGCCACCGTCACCGATCTGGCCAGCGCCGACGCACTGGGCCTGCAAGTAGCGCAACAACTGCAAGCCGCTGGCGCGCAAGTGCGCCGCTGAGCATGGCCCTGCCGCGGCTGATCGTCACCCGCCCGCAACCCGAGGCCGACCGCTGGGTCGAGCAACTGCGGGCCCAGGGCGTGCAGGCGCAAGCGCTGCCGCTGATCGAGATCGGCCCGGCCAGCTTGCCGGCTGACCAGCAAGCCACCGCCCAAGCCCGCGCCCAATGGCAGCGCTACGGCGCCATCATGCTGGTCAGCGGCAATGCCGCGCAGTATTTTTTTGACGCCGCCACTGCACAGGCGATCAACCGACAAGCGCCCAGCGCCCAGCCCACCCGCGTCTGGAGCCCTGGCCCCGGCACGGCCCGTGCTGCCATGGCGCAAGGTGTGGCAGCAGAGTGGATCGACCAGCCTGCGCCCGGCGCAGAGCAGCTCGATTCCGAATCGCTCTGGGCCCAAGTGGCAACACAAGCACCTGCCATGGCTGCAGCCGGCCAGCGCGTGCTCATCGTGCGCGGCGCAGACGATGGCAGCCAGCAAGCCGGTGGCAATGGCCGCAACTGGCTCGCCGCGCAATTACAAGCAGCCGGTGTGGGCGTGGATTTTGTGGCCGTGTATGAGCGCCAGCCTCCCGCCTGGACCCATGCACAAACCGCTTTGGCGCAGGCCGCGCTGGCCGATGGCAGCGTCTGGCTGTTCAGCAGCTCGCAGGCAGTGATGCATTTGCGCAACAAATTCGGCGATTCTGCTCTGACCGGCCGGGCCGCGCTGGCCACGCATCCACGCATAGCCCAAGCGGCGCAGCAGGCTGGTTTTGCCCCTGTCAAGCCATGCCGTCCAGCCCTGGCAGACGTCCTGGCGTCGTTAGAATCAGGGCTATGACGCCGCCAGAGCAAGCCCCGGCTCCTCTTTCCTCGACTGCCACGCCAGCCAGCACTTCCCCCGTCACCGACAGCGCCGCCGCCACTGCGGCCGCAACGGCCACGGGCGCCACCGTGCCCGCCAACCGCAGCCCCGCCTGGGTCTGGACCTCGGTCGTCCTGGGCGTGGCCGCCACCGTGGCCGTGGTCAGCTCGGTCATGCTGTGGCAACGGCTGAACAATATCCAGCAGCAACTCGCCCTGCAAAGTGCCGATTCGCGCGGCCAAGCGGTAGAAGCACGCACCTTGGCCCGTCAGGCCGAAGACGCATCGCGCGACACCGCATCGCGCATGTCGGTGCTCGAAGCCCGCGTGGGCGAAGTAGCGCTGCAACGCGGCCAGCTCGAAGAGCTGATGCGCAGCCTCTCGCGCAGCCGCGACGACAACTTGGTGGGCGACATTGAAGGAGCGATCCGCTTTGCCTCGCAACAAACCCAGCTCAGCGGCAGCCCTGATCCGCTGGTCTCTGCGCTCAAAACCGCGCAGCAGCGCGTAGCTGCGTCGGCCCAGCCACGCCTGGCCCCGCTCGAACGCGCCATTGCCCGCGATCTGGACCGCATCGCCGTCAGCAAATCGCTGGACACTGCCGGCCTGTTGGCCCGTCTGGACGATTTGCTGCGCCAGGTCGACGAGCTGCCGCTGCAAAACGATGTAGCCACCAATACTGGCCGCCGCACTGCCCCGGCTCGCAAGCCCAGCAACAGCCACAGCCACAATGGCGCCAACAAAGACGCTGCCAGCAAAGACGAGGCCGAAGAAGCCGCGCCCAGCTGGTGGTCTACCGCGCTGGGTACAGTTTGGAACGCCGTGCACGACGAGGCCCGCAGCCTGGTACGCGTGCGCCGCATTGATTACCCGGACGCCGTGCTGCTCTCGCCCAGCGAAGCTTTTTTCCTGCGCGAAAACCTCAAGCTGCGCCTGATGAACGCGCGCCTGGCCTTGCTGGCGCGGCAAATGCCGGCCTCGCGCAACGACCTGGCATCGGCCGGCGAAGCCATCCACAAATACTTCGACACCAGCGCCCGCCGCACCCAGGCGGTGGCCCAGCAACTGCAACAACTGCAGCAAGCCATGCGCGACGTCGAAATCCCCCGCGCCAGCGACACCCTGGCAGCCCTGGCCACTGCGGCCGCAGGACGCTAAGCCATGCGCGCCGCTCTCTGGTTGATTGGCCTGTTCTCGATTGCGGTGGCCGCCGCCTTGTTTGCCGGCAGCAACCAGGGCAGCGTCACCTTGTACTGGCCGCCCTACCGCATCGACCTGTCGCTGAACATGGTGGCCGTCTTGTTGCTGCTCTCGTTCTTGCTGCTGTACGGCGCGCTGCGCGGCATCAGCGTCATGTTCGAGCTGCCCCAACAAGCGCGGCGCTGGCGCGTACAGCAAAAAGAGCGCGCCATGCACGGCGCTGCGCTCGATGCTGTCACCCAACTGCAAGCCGGCCGCTTTGTGCGTGCCCGCAAGGCTGCGCTGTCTGCGCTGGCCCAAGAAAAAGCCCTGCACGAAGCGGGCGAAGACATGCCCTACGGCCTGCAACTGCGCGTGCTCTCGCATGTGCTGGCCGCCGAAAGCTCGCACGCGCTGCAAGACCACAGCCAGCGCGATCAGCACTGGGAACAAGCCATGCAAGAGGCCGCCAGCGCCGACGCCAAACGCCTGCCCGAGCTGCGCGAAGGCACACAACTGCTGGCCGCGCAATGGGCGCTGGACGACCACAATGCCCACGCTGCGCTCGACCACCTGGCCCAGCTGCCGCAAGGCGCTGCGCGCCGCACACTGGCATTGCGCCTCAAGCTCAAAGCCGCACGCCAGCTGCAACAAGCGCTCACCGCGCTGGACACGGCCCGTTTGCTGGCCAAGCACCGCGCCTTCTCTGCGGCGGCGGCGCAAAGCATCATCAAGGGCTTGGCGATGGAGCTGATCAACGACGCCCACGACCCCGACCAGCTCCAGCAAGCCTGGCGCAGCCTCGACAACAACGAGCGCAGCATGCCAGAAATCGGCATCCACGCCGCACGCCGCCTGCGCCAGCTCGGCGGCTCGCCCGCCCAGATGCGCGACTGGCTGCTGCCCGCCTGGGAACGCTTCACCGCCGGCAGCAAAGGCCTGCCCAGCCTGCAAACCGAACGCCTGGTGCGCGTGCTCGAAGACAGCCTGGAAGAGCTGGACGCCGACTGGCTGGCCCGCATCGAAGCCGCTCAGCGCCAACGCCCGCACGACGAATACCTGCAATACCTGGCCGGCTGCGCCTGCCTCGAACGCCAACTCTGGGGCAAAGCCCAGCAATGGCTGCAGCAAGCCGCGCCCTCGCTGCACGACCCGCTGCTGCGCAACCGCGCCTGGCAACACCTGGCCCACCTGGCCGAAGCCCGTGGCGACGACACCGCTGCCGCCCAGGCTTGGAAGCAGGCGGCATTGGCTGGCGCTGGCGTCTAAAAGCTGCGCACGCGCAGCCGCGCCAACAATCGCTTAACGTCTGTTTGCTCTGTGAGGACTTCTGCACTTCGCGCAGACGCTAACCGCACCACGTCTGTTGCAAGCCGTTCCAGCAAGAGCCCTGATCGCGCTCCCGCGATCCCAAGCAGCTCCTTTATTGCTCAATATTCAATCGAGCAATCAGCTTCTCTCTGGCTTCTACCGCTTGCAAAGCTTGCTGCCCCAAGCTTTGCGCCACGGCGTTCACCAAGGCTTCGCACAACAAAAAGTAGGCTACCAGGCTGTTGCTGATAAAGCTGGATGCATGCGGCACAAACAGTGCGTGCTTTGCCACCGTGGCCAAAGGTGAGGCGCGGTGATCAGTCAGCGCCACCACGCACAAGCCCTGCTCTTGCGCTACCCGCGCCACCTCGGCCACCATGCGCGTATAAGGCGCAACGCTGGTGACCACCAATACATCACCGGGCGCCAACTGCGCCAAACCTTCGGCGATAGCGCTTTGGCTTTGGCCCAGCTCGCCCACATCGCTGCGCAGCAAACCCAGGCTGTAACCCAAATAGGCCGCCACAGTGTGCATTTGGCGCTGGCCAAAAACGCTCACGCGCCGCGCTTGTGCCAAGCACTCGGCCACGGCTTGCAGTTGCGCTTCGCTCACCATGGCAGGCACCGCCTGGATATTGTGCAATGCGTGCTGCACCAGCGGGGCCAACACACCTGGCTTGCCCTCAGAAGGCTGCTGGCTCTGCAAAGCCTGGCTGGTTTGTTGCGCGTAAAAGTGCGGGTTGCCGGGCATGAAATGCGGCCTGAACACATGCTGCAATTCGGCAAAGCCGCCGTAACCCAGGCGCACAGCCAAGCGCGTCCAGGTGGAAGCGCTGACGCCATAGCGCTCGGCTGCCTCCGTAATACTGAGCAATGCAAAATCGTCCGGTCGCTCCACTACCTGTGCCAGCGCCAGCATGGCTTTGCGCCCCAGTTGCACGGCGCCTTCGCCTTGCGCCACGGCGGCCACCAGTTGCTGCAAATCCTGCAGATTGGCGGGTGGCTCTTTATGCATGACAGCAGCCACCTTTACGCCAAAGTCGCGTTGACGAAGTGCATCAGCGGCTGGCGGTCCATACCGGAGAGCACGGTCCAGTGGATCGCATCCTTGCCCACTTGCATGTCGGCCGTGGCCATGGTGTTTTCGTCGTCGCTGTCGTCCGCAGCCAAGCGCAATATCGGGAATACTGCGTTGTGCTGGTCTGACAGAATAGCCAGCGCTGCCGCCTGCTCGCCGGCCTGGGCGGCAGCAGCCAACAGGGCTTCACCGCGCTCTTGCCGAAAGCCTGAGGAGTTGGTGACGACCTGCGGATGGTTGCGCATGGCCGGGTGCACCAAGTGGTTGGCGTGCACGGCTGGCTTGCTCACTTCGACCACCAACACCCGGTGCGTGGTGAACTCGATGCTGGTGAGGCTGGGCCGGCCCGCTTGCGCCACCGAGAAATGGAAGCCCCCAGCACGCGGCGAATCCTGCAACAGATTTTTGACGGCCAGTGCGCTTTCCAGATTGAGCGCAGCGCGCCCCAACACCATGCGCGGCACGCCCGCAGCCACCAAGCGCGTACGCACGTTATTGACGGTGATACCCAAGCCGCGAGCATTGACCGCAAAAGTGTGGCCCGGAATCGAGCCTGGGTAGGCAAACGACACCAGCTCGCACTGGCCGCGCACACTGGCTTTCACGATAGCGCAATGGCCTTGGAAGAACGGCAAGCCGTCCTCGTTGTGCGCCAACTGCGCGGCTTGTTCAGCGTCGCCTGGCAAGAGCACGGTGGTGCAACCATCGGGCGCCATGGCCCACAAGTCGCCCCGGCAATTCCACAAAAACACCTCGTCCAGTGGCAGCTCCAGGCCGGCTGCCAAACCCTCGATCTCGCTCCAGATGGCGGGAAAGCGCTCTTGCGTGAGCTGCTGCATGGCAGCCACGGCCGCGCTGCCGCGCCAGGCCATCACACTGGCCCAGGCGCTGCTAGGCAAAAGCAGCGTGTGCACGGCATCTTTGCCAAACCGGCCCAGGGCCAGACCCAGCTCGTAGGGCGAGCCTTCCACTTGCAAATACTTCAACATAAGCCTGTTTATTCCACGTGCTGCAAAAAGTCGCGCAGGCGCGGGTTGCTGGGATTGTCGATCATCTCGGCGGGCTTGCCGTCGACCGAGATATGGCCGTGCTCCATAAAGATGAGGCGCGTACCCACCTTGCGGGCAAACGCAATTTCGTGCGTCACCACAATCATGGTCATGCCGCTTTCGGCCAGGTTCTGCATTACCTTGAGCACCTCTTGGCGCAGCTCCGGGTCGAGCGCCGAGGTAGGCTCGTCAAACAGCATCAGCTTGGGCTTGATGGCCAGCGCCCGCGCAATCGCCACACGCTGCTGCTGGCCACCCGAGAGCTCCGACGGGTAATGCCCTTTGCGCTCGGCCAGGCCCACTTTGGCCAGCAATTGCTCAGCCTCTTGCATGGCCTGCGCCTTGCTGGCGCCGCGCACCTGGCGCGGGCCAAAGGCCACGTTCTCTTGTGCGGTAAGCTGCGGAAACAGGTTGAACTGCTGGAACACCATGCCCGCTTCGCGCCGGATCTCGCGCACCATGCGCTCGCCGCCTTTGACGCTGAGCCCGTCCACCAGCAGATCGCCGCCGTCGATTTTCTCCAGCGCATTGATGCAGCGCAGCAGGGTCGATTTGCCCGAACCCGAAGGCCCGATCAGCACCACCACCTCGCCTTTGTCGATCTGCAGATCCACCCCGTCGAGCACCACGGTCTTGCCAAAACGCTTGCTCACCTTTTTGAATTCGACCATGCTCATAGGATGCGCATCCGTTTCTCCAGCTGGCGCAGACCAAAGGTCAGCAGCCCCACCATGGCCAGGTAAATCAGGGCCACGGCTGTCCAAATTTCTACCGCGCGGAAGGTGGTGGCAATGATCTCCTGCCCCTGCCGCGTGAGCTCGCCCACACCGATCACGATGAACAGCGAGGTATCTTTGAGGCTGACGATGAACTGGTTACCCAGCGCCGGCACCGCCCGCCGAAAAGCCACCGGCCCCACCACAAACAGCAGCACGCGCCACATCGGCATGCCCATGGCCAGCCCCGCTTCGCTCAGCCCCTTGGGCACCGAGAGGAAAGCGCCGCGCACGATCTCAGCAATGTAAGCGCCCGAGTTGACCATGATGGCCAGCACCGAAGCGCTGATCGGATCAATGCGCAAACCCGCCAGCAGTGGCAGCACAAAATACAAAAACATCACCTGCACGACGATGGGCGTGCCGCGAATGGCCTCGATATACACGAGTGCAATCGCGCTGACCAGCTTGTTGCCGTAGGCGCGCATCAAACCGGCGAGCAGGCCCAGCACCAGGCCGCCCAGCAGGCCGACAATGGCGATATAGAGCGTCAGCCGCGTGCCTTTCATCAGTTCGGGCATCGCGCTCCAAACGACGGACCAGTCAAAATCCATGGGAACCTTTGGTTCGTTGAAAAAATCGGGAGAACAACCGGGAGTCAAGGCGGCGGCGGGGCCGCTAAAACGACCAGCGCCTTGAGCGCCTTTGGTGAAGGGCAGGTAATTTCCAAACCCGCTACGCAGCTGGCGCATGCGCCAGCTGATTCAACTTATCCCGGTGTTCCAAAACAAGCCACCAACAAGCAGCGCGCCCGCCCAGCAGGCCGCGCCACGTGGCAAAACCGCTTACTTCTGTGGCGGCTCTACGCCGAACCACTTTTTGTAGATGGCGGTGTAGCGGCCATCGGCCTTCATCTTGGCCAGCGCGCCATTCACCTTGGGCACCAGCTCGCTGCCCTTGGGGAAGCCAATACCGTATTCCTGCGCCATCATCTGTTTGCCCACCACCTTCACCTTGCCCTTGCCGGTGGTGTTGGCGTAGTACAGCACGTTGGGCGTGTCGTGCATGGCGGCATCGACACGGCCGGTCATCAATTCCATATAGGCGTTGTCGATATTGGGGAACAGGCGCAGCTCGGTCTTCTTGAAGTTCTCCTTGGCGTAATCGACGGCCGAGGTGCCGGTCTTCATCGCCATCTGCTTGCCGTCGAGGTCTTCACCGCCGTTGATCTTGCTGTTGGCGGGCACCATGATCATGAAGCCGCTGTCGTAATAGCCGTCGGAGAAGTCGATGACCTTCTTGCGCTCGTCCTTGATGGTGATGCCGGCCAGCGCCACATCGACGTTCTTGGTCTGCAAAGCCGGCAAGATGCCGTTGAAATCCATGGGCTGCAGGCGGTAGTCGAGCTTGAGCTCCTTGGCAATCGCATCCCACAGATCGATGTCAAAACCCACATATTTCTCGCCCTGCTTGAACTCGAACGGCACAAAAGCCGTATCAGTAGCCACCACCAATTGCGCCGCCTGAGCAGCCCCGGCAGCCGCCAGCGAGACCATGCTGATGGCCAGCAGTTTCTTGAACTTGAATGTCATCACTACCCTTTCGTGTGGAAGATCTGGCGCCACGCAGCGGCTTGTGGTCATGGCACTGAACCGCCAGCGGCTCAGCAAAAAGAATTGCAAATTTGCATGCGAAGCGTCAATGCAAATTTATTTGCATTCATGAACTGCAACCAATGGGGTTTTCCCCGAAATGGGGACTGGGGTTTGCCCGGGGCGCGGCGGACACGCTCGTCTGACAGGTATTTGCATGCTGCGCAGGGGCCTTCAGCCACTGGCGGGATGGGCAGATGCCAACTACCCCGCCCTCACTGCCACCAGGTATTTGCAAATAACCATTAATTCTGGAACTTTGTGCGGCGTGCAGCAATCAATTCAATTCTTTTGAATCCCAACATCAATCGGGCTGAACCCAACGCACCCTTGGCACTCCTACACTCGCTTCGCACTTGGTAAAGCGCCAAGCGCGCTACCTCTGATTTATGACAAGCAACAACCCTCCCGCTTCCCGCTACACCGGCACGGCCATCGCCATACACTGGGTGCTGGCCCTGGCGCTCATCGGCATCTTTGCCTTTGGCCTGTACATGACCAGCCTGCCTTTCTCGCCTGCTCGCCTCAAATATTTCAATTGGCACAAATGGGCCGGCATGACGATTCTGATCCTGTCGGTGCTGCGCATCGTCTGGCGCATCACCCACCGCCCACCGGCTTTGCCCGAGGCCGTGACCCGCACCATGCCAGCTTGGCAACACGTGGCCCACCATGGCGTGCACCATCTGATGTATGTGCTGTTCTTCGCCATTCCGCTGCTGGGTTGGGTTTACAGCTCGGCGGCTGGCTTCCCCATCGTGCTGTTCGGCGTGCTGCCGCTGCCTGACCTGGTGGGCAAGAGCCCCGAACTGGCTGCAGCATTGAAACCCTGGCACGGCTATCTGGCCTACGCGCTGGCTGCCTTGGTAGTGCTGCACGTAGCCGCCGTCATCAAACACCAGCTGATCGACCGCGACGGCCTGCTGGCCCGCATGCTGCCCGGACGCGCTTGAACAGCCGTACCGTCGATCTGAACCAACCCCTTGTTTTTGGAGCCTGAACCTCATGACCTCCCTGCTCAAATCCACCCTGCTCGCTGCCACGTTGAGCGCCGCCTTCGCTGCCCCCGCTTTTGCCCAGCAAGCGCTGGTGCCAGCGCAAAGCGCCATCAACTTCGAAGCCAAGCAAATGGGCGTGCCCATCAAGGGCCACTTCCAGAAGTTCGATGCCAAGATCGCCTTCGACGCTGCCAAGCCCGAAACCAGCAAGATCCATTTCAGCGTAGACACCGGCAGCGCCACCATGGGCGCCAAGGAAACTGATGCCGAGTTGCCCAAGGCCGATTGGTTCAACGTCGCCAAGTTCCCGCAAGCCACGTTTGACTCCAGCGCCGTCAAGGCCCTGGGCGGTGGCAAGTTCCAGGTCGATGGCACGCTCACCATCAAGGGCAATGCCCAGAAGGTAAGCCTGCCTGTGACGCTGAGCCAATCTGGCGCCACCACCACGGCCACCGGCACCCTGCCGCTCAAGCGCCTGAGCTTCAAGATCGGCGATGGCGACTGGGCCGACACCTCGATGGTGGCCGACGAAGTGAACGTGCAGTTCAAGCTGGCCCTGACAGGCGTTGGCAAGCTGTAATTGCCAGAGATCCGCGCTGCCCGCACTGGCCCCACCAAGGCTGGCAGTACCCGTTTTAGTTTTTGATTTTGTAGAAAAGGAGTCCCTCCATGCGTACCACCGTTTTCACCCTGGCCGCTGCCGCCCTGTTTGCCACCGCCGCCCACGCTGCGCCAGCGACTTACGCCATCGACCCCACCCACACCTTTGCCACCTTCGAGATCGACCACTTCGGCGCCTCGACCAACCGTGCCCGTTTCGACAAGAAGAGCGGCACCGTGTCCTTTGACAAGGAAGGCAAGACCGGCCAGGTGGAAGTCGAGCTGGAAATCGCTTCGGTCAACACCGGCACGGCCGCCTTCAACAAGCACCTGCAAAGCGCCGAAATCTTTGATGCCGAGAAGTTCCCCACCGCCAAGTTCGTCTCCGACAAGTTTGTCTACGACGGCGACAAGCTCAAGGAAGTGACCGGCCAGCTGACTCTGAAGGGCAAGACCGCCCCGATCACCATCAAGGCCAACAAGTTCAGCTGCTACGAAAGCCCCATGCTGCAAAAGCGCGAAGTCTGCGGCGGCGACTTCGAAGCCACCATCGACCGCACCCAATGGGGCGTGGACTACGGCGTGGCTTACGGCTTCCCCAAGCAAGTACGTCTGGTGCTGCAGATCGAAGCGGTGAAGCAGTAATCCATCCGGTTCGGCCAGGTTGGCCTGGCCAGGTTGGCTCAGCGCCAGCCTGAGAGAAACCCAAAAAAGAGCTGTCAGCGCTTAAATTGCAAGCGCTGGCAGCTCTTTTTTTGGGAGCAAGCGCTCGGCGCGTCGTGTCTGGGCGACGGCGCACATGCCCACGCAGGCCGGTTGCGCTGGCGGGCGGGCTAAAATCTCCGCATCTTTTGCTTTGCTTTCTAACGGCATCCCCACCCGCGATGCCGTTTTCCATTGATAACACCATGAGCGACACCAGCACCCCAACGGTCTCCCAGCCGGGCCTCGACAGCCTGTCCAAGTCTTTTGAGCCCGCTTCCATCGAAGCCCATTGGGGCCCCGAGTGGGAAAAGCGTGCTTATGGCCACGCCGGTTATCGCGGCACGGGCAAGCCCAATGCCGAGTCGGTGGCCGAGCACAAGAACTTTGCCATCCAGCTGCCACCGCCCAACGTGACCGGCACGCTGCACATGGGCCATGCGTTCAACCAGACGATCATGGATTCGCTCACCCGCTACCACCGCATGAAGGGCTACAACACGGCCTGGATCCCGGGTACCGACCACGCCGGCATTGCCACGCAGATCGTGGTGGAGCGCCAGCTGCAAGCCGCTGGCCAAAGCCGTTACGACCTGGGCCGCGAGAGCTTTGTCTCCAAGGTCTGGGAGTGGAAGGAACAATCGGGCAACACCATCACCACGCAGATGCGGCGCATGGGCGATACCGTGGACTGGAGCCGCGAGTATTTCACCATGGACGACAAGCTGTCCAAGGTGGTGACCGAAACTTTCGTCAAGCTCTACCAGCAAGGCCTGATCTACCGCGGCAAGCGCCTGGTGAACTGGGACCCGGTGCTGCAATCGGCCGTGTCGGATCTGGAAGTCGAGAACCAAGAGAAAGACGGCAGCCTGTGGCACATTGCCTACCCGCTGACCAGCGGCGAAGGCAATCTGGTGGTGGCAACGACCCGGCCTGAGACCATGCTGGGCGACGTGGCCGTGATGGTCCACCCCGAAGACGAGCGTTACAAGCACCTGATCGGCCAGACCGTGACCTTGCCTTTGGTGGGCCGCGAGATCCCGATCATTGCCGACGAGTATGTAGACAAGGAATTCGGCACCGGCGTGGTGAAGGTCACGCCTGCGCACGACCAGAACGACTACCAGGTCGGTATCCGTCACAGCCTGCCGATGATCACGGTGCTGGACCTCACCGCCAAGATCAACGACGAAGCGCCCGAGAAATACCGTGGCATGGACCGTTTTGTGGCCCGCAAGGCCATCGTGGCCGATCTGGAAGCGCTGGGCCTGATGGTCGAGATCAAAAAGCACAAGCTGATGGTGCCGATCTGTGACCGCACCGGCCAGGTGATCGAGCCCATGCTGACCGACCAGTGGTTCATCGCCATGAGCAAGGTGAGCGAGCAAGACCCCACGGGCAAATCCATCGCGCAAAAGGCGATTGACGCCGTGGCCTCGGGCCAGGTGCAGTTTGTGCCCGAGAACTGGGTCAACACCTACAACCAGTGGATGAACAACATCCAGGACTGGTGCATCTCGCGCCAGCTGTGGTGGGGCCACCAGATTCCCGCCTGGTACGACGAAGAAGGCAATATCTACGTTGCCAAGAACGAAGCCGAGGCGCAGGCCCAGGCTCCCGGCAAGAAGCTGCGCCGCGACGAAGACGTGCTGGACACCTGGTACTCGTCGGCCATGGTGCCTTTCAGCACCATGGGCTGGCCCAACCAGACCGATGCGGCCGATGACGATTACAACCTCTACCTGCCCTCGTCGGTGCTGGTGACGGGTTACGACATCATCTTCTTCTGGGTGGCGCGCATGATCATGATGACCACGCACTTCACCGGTCGCGTGCCGTTCAAGCATGTCTACATCCACGGCCTGGTGCGCGATGCGCAGGGCAAGAAAATGTCCAAATCCGAAGGCAATGTGCTCGATCCGGTCGACCTGATCGACGGTATTGCACTGGAACCGCTGCTGGACAAGCGCACCGTCGGCCTGCGCAAGCCCGAAACCGCACCGCAAGTGCGCAAGAACACGCAAAAAGAGTTCCCCGAAGGCATTCCCGCCTACGGTGCTGATGCGCTGCGCTTCACCTTTGCCGCACTGGCCTCGCTCGGCCGCTCGATCAACTTCGACTCCAAGCGCTGCGAGGGCTACCGCAACTTCTGCAACAAGCTGTGGAACGCTTCGCGCTTTGTGCTGATGAACTGCGAAGGCTACGACTGCGGCCTGAAGGAACACACCGCCGCCGAATGCGCTGGTGGCTACATGAGCTTCAGCCAGCCCGATCGCTGGATCGTCTCGCAGCTGCAAAAGGTAGAGGCCGAAGTGGCCAAGGGCTTTGAAGAGTTCCGCCTGGACAACGTGGCCAATACCATCTACGACTTCGTCTGGAACGAGTTCTGCGACTGGTATCTGGAAATCGCCAAGGTGCAGATCCAGACCGGCAACGAAGCCGAGCAACGCGGCACCCGCCGCACGCTGATCCGCGTGCTCGAAGCGATTCTGCGCCTGGCCCACCCGATCATCCCGTTCGTCACCGAAGAACTGTGGCAACAAGTGGCTCCCGTGGCCGGCCTGAAGGGCGACTCCATCGCTGTGGCCCGCTACCCCGAAGCCCAGCCCGAGAAGATCGACGAAGCCTCCATTGCCTACGTGGCCCGCATCAAGCAGATGGTGGACGCCTGCCGTGCACTGCGTGGTGAAATGGGTGTCTCGCCCGCCCAGCGCGTGCCGCTGCTGGCCATTGACGGCACGGCCGAAGGCCTGCAGTTCCTGCGCGACAACGCAGCAGTGCTGAAGAATCTGGCCAAACTCAGCGACGTGAAGATTTTCGAAGACGCCGACATCTGGGCCGCCGAAGCCCAGAACGCACCCGTCTCGGTGGTGGGCGATGCCCGCCTGGCGCTGTTCGTCGAGATCGACGTGGCCGCTGAAAAGCTCCGACTGGGCAAGGAAATCACGCGCCTGGAAGGCGAGATTGCCGGCTCGCAGAAAAAGCTGGGCAACGAAGCCTTTGTGGCCAAGGCTCCCGCTGCCGTGCTGGAGCAAGAGCGTACCCGCGTCGCAGAAAAGAGCGCCACGCTGGCCAAGCTGCAAGAGCAACTGCAGCGCCTGGGCTGATCGCCAGCCCGCAGCGCGCTACAGCGGCCAGTAATTGGCCGCATAATGCGCGCTGAACAAACAAAAAAGGCGCAACGATTGCGCCAGCTGCGGCCTTGGCTTGCAGCCACAAACAGAGCATTTATGACCACACCGATCCGTGTTCGCAAAGCCGTTTTTCCGGTTGCCGGCCTAGGCACCCGTTTTCTGCCCGCTACCAAGGCATCTCCCAAAGAAATGCTGCCCGTGGTGGACAAGCCGCTGATTCAGTACGCCGTGGAAGAAGCCTACGAGGCCGGCATCCGCGACATGATCTTTGTCACCGGTCGCAGCAAGCGCGCCATTGAAGACCATTTCGACACCGCGTATGAGCTCGAAAACGAGCTGGAGCGCGCGGGCAAGCACGCCATGTTGGAGCTGGTGCGCAGCGTCAGCCCCGACGACATGAACTGCCTGTTTGTGCGCCAGCCGCGCTCGCTCGGTCTGGGCCACGCCGTACTCTGTGCCGAACCGCTGGTAGGCAACGAACCGTTCGCCGTGCTGCTGGCGGACGACCTGATGACCGGCCCCGCCGGCGGCAAAGGCGTGATGGCGCAAATGACCGACGCCTTTTTAAAGCAAGGCCGCTCGTTGCTGGCTGTGCAAGAAGTGCCGCAAGAGCATACGCGCCGCTACGGCATCGTCAAAGGCGAGCCGGCTGGCGGCCCGCTGATGCGCATTGACCAAATCGTGGAAAAGCCCGCGCCGGAAGTGGCGCCCTCGCGAATGGGTGTGGCCGGCCGCTATGTGCTCACGCCGCGTATCTTCGACGAAATCCGCAACCAGCCACAAGGCGTGGGCGGCGAAATCCAGTTGACTGACGCCATCGAGCGCCTGCTGCAGCACGAAACCGTATACGCCTACCAGTACAGCGGCAAGCGCTACGACTGCGGCAGCAAAGAAGGTTTTTTGCAAGCCACGGTAGAGCTGGCGCTGCAGCACCCCGATGTGGGCGACGACTTCCGCAGCTACCTCAAAGCGCTGCAGCTGTAAAAGACCAGCCAGTTGGCGGCTTGCGCCCCTGAGCAAGCACTGAAAAGCACAAGGCCTGCATCACTGCAGGCCTTGTTTTTTGCCTCCGCATTCCGCAGTGCCCGTTCAGCGCCTGCGCAGAATATGAATGAACTCGTCGCCCAGCGTCTGCTGCTCCACCAGTTCATTGCCGGTTTGTTTGGCAAAGGCCTGGAAATCGCGGATCGAGCCGGTATCGGTGGCCACCACCTTCAACAGCTGGCCGCTTTGCATGCCGGCCAAGGCCTTCTTGGCCTTGAGAATGGGCAGCGGGCAGTTCAGCCCGCGGGTATCTACTTCTTGATCAACTTGCATCATCTATCTCGGTGCGGCGCCGCCTGCGCCGCTTCTGCAGGCATTGTAAAACCGCGCTGAAACCGCGCCCAAACTGCACTATTCCAGGCTTGGCGCCACCACAAAGCGCGGGTCTTCGTCCCACAGGCGCACCGGCCACTTGTTCGGATCGGGCTCGGGGTTCTGGCCGGGGCGGAAAGCGCCAAAGCGCACCGGCTCGCCCTTGCTCTTGATCCACTCGGCCAGCGCATAACCCGTGCCGGCTGGCCAGCACTGGGCTTCTTGCGCAGTCTTCCACTGGTACTCCACCAGCTCGGGCGAAAGGCGCACATCACCCGGCGCGCCATCCACGCGCACGTGGTAGGCAATCAGCACCTGGTTCATGCGCAAAAACTCCCAGCAACCCAGCAAGCGCATCGCCTTGGCACGCAAGCTGGTTTCTTCGAGCACCTCGCGGGCAATGCCGGCCTCGGGCGATTCGCCGGCCTCCATAAAGCCGGTGATCAGGCCAAACACGCCCTCTTGCCACAGCGCATTGCGCGCCACCAGCACCTGGCCGGCGTCGTTCTCAATCACGGCGGCCAACACCGGCGTGGGGTTGCCCCAATGGGTCCAGCCACAAACGGGGCAGCGCAGGCGGTTCACATCGCCGCTGTCCTCGGCCATCACCATCCACTGCAGCGGGCTCGCGCAGTTCACGCAGAATTTGGTCTCGTATTGCATAACGCTTTCAAAAAGGGTAGCAGCTGGCGCTTGGTTGGTGGTCTTCTCTACCTTGTCAGGCCGGGAAAACGCCAGTCGACAAATAGCGGTCGCCGCGGTCGCAGACGACGAACACAATCGTAGCGTCGCGCTCACGGCGCGCAATTTCCTGCGCGACATGGCAGGCACCAGCGGCCGAAATACCGGCAAAAATACCTTCCTCGCGGGCCATGCGGCGCGCCATGTCTTCGGCGTCGTCTTGCGTCACGTAAACCAGCTCGTCTACCAGGCTGGCGTCATAAATGGCAGGCAGGTACTCCTCAGGCCACTTGCGGATGCCGGGGATGCGCGAGCCTTCAGTAGGCTGCGCGCCAATGATGCGGATCGCCGGGTTCTTCTCTTTCAGGTACTTGGCCACGCCGGTGATGGTGCCCGTGGTGCCCATGGCGCTGACAAAGTGCGTCACCTTGCCACCGGTCTGCTGCCAGATCTCGGGGCCCGTCGTTTCGTAGTGGGCGCGGGGGTTGTCGGGGTTGGCAAACTGGTCCAGCACCTTGCCCTTGCCGTCGGCCACCATCTTGTCGGCCAGATCGCGGGCGTATTCCATGCCGCCGCTCTTGGGCGTCAGAATCAGCTCGGCGCCATAGGCCTTCATGGTCTGGGCGCGCTCGATCGACAGGTCCTCGGGCATGATCAGCACCATGCGGTAACCCTTGATGGCCGCCGCCATAGCCAGCGCAATACCGGTATTGCCTGAGGTGGCCTCGATCAGCGTATCGCCCGGCTTGATCTCGCCGCGCTCCTGCGCGCGCTGGATCATCGACACCGCAGGCCGGTCTTTCACCGAGCCTGCCGGGTTGTTGCCCTCCAACTTGCCCAGCACCACATTGCCGTTGGCCTGGTTGGCATCCGCCCCAATGCGCTGCAAAGCCACCAGCGGGGTGTTGCCGATCGCGTCTTCAATCGTTGGATATTTTTTTTCGCTCATTATTTGTGTCATAATTTCGGTCTGCGAGATACACAGCCCGGGTGGTGAAATTGGTAGACGCAGGGGACTCAAAATCCCCCGCCGCAAGGCGTGCCGGTTCGATTCCGGCCCCGGGCACCAACCTGAAAGCCGTTAAGTTTAAACAACTTAGCGGCTTTTTCTTTTTTCTGGCTGGCTGTATGCATGGCGGACGTTCGGGGTTAAATCTAAAGGCGTTCGTACAAAAACTATAGCAACCTACATTCTACCGAGGGGCAAAGCCCTTGGTGGCCTTGCTGCCGACAGTCCACACGCCCCCCCCCTGCGGTGGCTTTTCATGGAAATGCGCCACACCTGATGGCGCAATTTGGCGCAATTACCCGATCTGCCGGATCAGCCAGAGCTGCACATGCTCAAAAATCCCGTCGCCGTAGGCTTCAATCTCATAGCCCCGCCAGATCATTCCCCGCTCTGTAATTTCCAATAGCACTGGCTCTATCAGCATCCCAGCATTCGTCGGCACAGTGTGCGACCCAGTCTCCATCAGATCGAACACCTTGCGTATCCGCATCGGGTTGCTGTCGTTGCGGTAGTCGTACGACAGCCGTCCACGCACGGGCGGGGCAAGCTCGCTGAGCTTGAGTCTTTTGCCCCGTTTTCGCAGTAGTGTGACTTCGCAAAACATTGTATAAATATACAGTGTTTTGGAGATTCACATGATTGCATCAAGATATTGGCAGTGGCATATCAAAGCGGGTGACAGCTGGATCAAGACGCTTGAGCATGAGCGAGCTGATGCAGTCAAGCCCGAACACCCGGAAGCAATGCCAGTCCTCGGGTCAATGCTGTGGCACAAAGTGCCCTCACCCGATCTACGTCAACTCTACGACAGCCTGGGGCCGGATGTGCCTTTTTAGCGAATTAGGGTTTGTGCTTAGAAAATAATGCTTGCCATAGTCTCAATATGAGACTAAATTACATACATGGACAGCAAACGAACTGACCACCCGCACCGCAGGGCATAGTGGTAGGAGATAGGCATGTACACGGCGAAGCAAAACTTTAAAGTAACTTACAGTGCAGCGCGCAAGGCAGTTGCCGGCCAGCAAGTGCGTGTAGCTCGCGTCTGGGCTGATGGCCGCTGCTACTTCGACATCACCAGCAACCTGGACTTTCGCTCCGTCCCAGGCACTATCAATGCCCTGCAAGATGTGCTGCAAGTGATCGGAGCAAAGCATGCCCCCTCGGCGCAAGCAGATCTGAGCACTCGCCTGGCCAAGTACAAAAGCACAAAGCAATGGATTGACGGCACCTCTGAGGCAGACGACGATTACATTGATGATTGACTGCCGATTGAAAACCCCATGGTGTCGTTGCTTGCACTCGATAACAGAGGCTATCGGGCGCTGCGTCGCATTTTGCCAACCCCTGACAAAGAGATTGCCTGGATATGAAAGCAGGTTTCCTGATTTACGTTGTGCTCAACGACAGAGCGTCTGAGCGCGTCACACGCGACGATTGCGATGCCGTAGAGCAAGCGGGAATCATTGATCGGACTCTGTTGCCAGTGCTCACGACCGGCCATGGCTGGGCCGACAGTCGCAAGAGCGGCTATACAGTCAAGGGCGAGATTCACCGCAGCGCTGCTAGCTTTCAGCTGCTTGATGAGGGTGTCCCCATTGCCACCCTTGCTGTCGCACTTAACAGCAAGTCAAGCCCAAAAATATGGGAATGGGTTTGCCGTGGGGATGCATTGACTGAGCCCCCTCAGTCGCCGTGGGCGGCCTTGCGCTACGACATTGCTGAATCTGCGCTGCCGCCGTGGCTTGACTGGTGGGCCAAGCATGTAGGTTTCGCACTGATGACCCGGGAGGGCTGGTGATGACTGGTGCGCAGCTCAAAACCTGGCAAACCCGCCACGGCTACACATACGACAGTGCCGCCCAGGCCCTGGGCATGAGTCGAGCCACTTACGCCCGCTACCTGTCCAGCGCTGACACCCTGCCGCGCTGGCTGGCCCTCGCCTGCGCTGCAATCGACGCCGGGATCACTCTTTAATCTTTAGCCCTTGCTGCGTCGTATTGGGCATAGCAAGCCCCAAGGGCGACTCTGATTTTGTCGGCTCGCTCGGCTTCAAGAACATCCGCGCTTCCAAGCGGTCTAAGAAGCTCGGCTCCGTCACTTCTAATGGTAGCTTGTCCAGCGCAGGCAGTTTTGGCGCTGGCGGACACAAGGCGGGCAGTGGCTGCGGCGGCTTCTGCGTTGCGCACGCGGACAGCAAGAGAGTCAGCGCGACGGCTGACAGCGTTGATTTGTTCATTGGCTTTCGCCCTTTCATCATCTGCCACGGCCTGCAAATGTTGCTCTGCCTGGCGGTTATTTTTGGCTGCGAGAGCTAGTTGCTCTTGGGTCTTTAGGCGCTCTTTGTCGTAGTCCGCGTTGATCTTGGCGATCTGGGCGACTTTGCGTTCAAGCTGCGAATCGACTTTCCACCCCTTCACCGTCCAGCCACCCCCAAAAGAAAAAGCGGCCACAAGGGCCGCTAGCAGTAGTTGAATTTGCAGGGTCATAGTCCAGCCTCACATAGTTTTCGCTCTGCTGCACGCCGATTGGCAAGCCCCTGATAGAACTTGCCGCCCGCATATGTCCAGCGGGATAACTCAGCACAGGCTCCGCGCATATCGCCAGCGTTGGCCTTCTTGACCAACGTCGAGCTGCAGAAAGCGCCATTCCCCACATTGAATGCAAAGCTCAGGAATGCGGCTTTCTGCCCATCAGTCATGGGACGCTTGACGCAATCAAGGGCCGCTGCGTGCTTGAGCAGATCGGCTTCCAGCTGAGCCAAACACTGCTCATCGGTGAATGTCTGGCCCATGCGAAGCTCTGGGCCTGTGTGGCCGTAGCAACTCGTCAGGACGCCGATAGGGTCTTCATACGTGCGGTTTACCTTGCCCTCGTAGTACGTCACTACGGGCAATGTCAGGGCCAAAGCACCAGCGCCTATCTTGGTGACCAGTCGCGCCCTAGCGCTCATCACAAGCCCCATACTTACAGAACCACTTACCCCAGCGCCAACGGCACAACCAGCGGCAAAGCTTCTGCCCCAACTGCGTCTCTTCCCGCATCCACTTGCGCGCGTAGTAGCCGATCTGCACTAGCAGCAACAGGACTGTCAGCACCATGATGACCCATTGCCCAGTCAGCATGAACGCCGCCTGACCCGGCACCTGCCCTGCAACACCCATCAAAATATCGCGCGTTTCAGTTGAATTCATTTGCGCCCCTCAGAAATAAGAAAACCCGCGTTAAGCGGGCTTGCTGTCGTCTATCTTGGCAGGACACCACGGCGTCCAGATCAGCATGGCGCGGGGCTTGAATGCGTCCACCACGTTGTTGATTTTGTAGCCCACGTTGCGCCGGCAGCCCAGCTTGCCGATAACGCGCTTGCGCTCTATCAGCTGCCAGGCATCGCCCATGCGCCACACTTCAATTCTGCGTTTGCCGTCGTCAAAATCCCAGCGCTCTACATCGGGCGATGCCTCGGGGCCAGCTAGCAAAAATGCGCGGCTTGCGCGGTTGCGCAGGCCCAGCCACCACCAACGCACGAAGTTGTCGCGCACATGCTTTTTGCCACCGCATTTTTCGTATAGCTTCCACAGCCAGGCGTAGCCCCAGTACACCAGCTCGGCAGCAGGCAGCGTGTCTACCTGCTGGGTTTGTGCGTTGTACTGCAAGTAGGTATCGCCCAACGGCGCAGGCTGGCGGCCCGAAAGCAGCCAGCCGCTGCGGTCGCCATTGATGCTGTCATCGTTGCCGTAGATGTCGTGCTTGCGCGTGAGTGCTTCGGCACCCCACGGCAGGCCCCACAGCAGCGGGATGGTGGCAAATGGCGCCCGCCACTTGTACTTAGACAAACCGCTTGCAGCTTGCTTGGCCGCAGCGAAAGACGCCAAGGCCTGCGGCTGTAGCGCCGCTGGCACCTGGGCTTTGTTCATGAGCGATTGCAAATCCATGTTTACTCCACAGCTGTGATGACTACGCCCGCAAACTGCATATGCATATCGGGCGGCAGGTTGCTGTTAATCAGCTCTTGCGTTGCTTCCCAGCGTTTGCTGTCTGACATGACCGCAGAGAAGACCGCCGCGCCGTCTGCAAAGCGCACATCCAGATGCCGCAGCAAGCCGTCTGTGCTGCGCAGGGGCATAGCGAACTCGGCCGCAAAGCCAGGGATGCGTTGTCCAGCCATTTGCAGCTCAGCAGCGATGGTGACGGTCGCACCAACAGGCAGTTTCATGGCGCGGAAGTCGGGCGCAATCACGGAGCGCGCGGCGTTGGCCTCGTCCACGGTAATGCCGGTGATGACGACGACGGGCAGCGCCTGGGGCTCAGGCGCGTCCACGGCAGGCGGCACAAAGCCCTGCGCAGCGCTCCAGCCCCAGCCGATGCCCGCACCTTCGGGCAGCAGCACAACAGCATCCCAATCTGCCGCGATGGTTTCTGCAAATGCGGCGTCTGCGACGATGACGTTTTCGACGACAGCGTTTTTGATAAGTGCGTATTCCATAGCTGCCCCCTTACTCGTACCACCAGATGCGGACAAAGCCGCTGCCGCCTGCGGCGCCTGCTTTACTGGGGTCAAAGCTCGCGGAGCCATCGGTATAGCCACCGCCACCACCGCCGCCAGTGTTGGCAGCTCCAGCAGTTGGCAGAGAGGTTGTACCACCAGTCCCGCCACCAGATGCCCCTGGCGCCCCTGGGCTAGTGGAAGCTCCCCCACCACCGCCACCGCCGCCAAAACTGTCAACGCCAGACTGCCCTGCTGAGGGAGGCATGCTGCCAGACGGGCCGGCATATCCAGTGCCACCGGCTCCAGTCCGCGAAGCTCCACCAGGGCCACGGCCACCGCCACTGCCGCCAATGGCAACAATGCCACCGACAGAAGAATTCCCGCCATTGGTGCCGGAACTGCCAGATGTTGCACCACCAGCGCCGCCCCCACCGACGACAACGCTGGCTGCGGCAGTCAAGGTTAAAAATACTTTTTTAACCCCGCCCCCGCCGCCGCCCCCGCCTGCTGAGCTGGAATTAAAGCCACCGCTGCCGCCGCCGCCACCACCGGCAACAATCAGCGCCTGGCACTGTCCTCCATTCGCAATCAGCTTTGCGCTCGGCGTAAACGTTCCGCTGGCCGCGAATTCCTGATAGCGCAGCTTGCCGCCGCAACCACCGCCAAAAGCTTCTGAATAGTTCATTGCGCGATCAATCCCAAAGTGTTGTCTTCAAACTGCCAGTTGTCGTTGACGCGTGGCACATCGATATCGATCAAGCCTAACGCGTTACCCATCACCGGGGTAGCGCCAAAGTTGATCTTTTGCCCATTGACGGGCGCGACGAGCTGGTAGCCGATGCGGTCGCCTTTGTTCCAGGCCGCAGGCAGCGTGAGCGTGACGCCGGGGCCGGCAATGAGGTACTTGACGCCCGCGATGCCCAACGTGTTGGCCGTGATCTTTTGCGTGACCAACTGCCCGCTGTCTAGCGATGTCCAGGCTGTTGACACCCCTGGAACATCATCAGCCACGTTTGCAAGATTGCGCGTCAGCAGCCAGAAACGGCCCGCGTGCTTGACGGATGCAGGCATGGGCAGCGCGCCGGCCAGGTCTGCGTAGTTGCCTTTGAAGTTGGCCGCTCCCAGCACGATGTCCTGTACCTGGGCCGCATCGGTTGCTGCATCTACGGCGCGCTGGGCTTGCTGCTGCGATACCTCAGCGTTGTTTTCGATGACCGCAGCCGCGGTGGTCATCTCATCAATCATCACCGGGTATGCTTGCGTCGTTTTCAACGCAGCTTCACCATAAGAGCCGTCATCCATTTCTGGTGTTGGATACGGCGGCAATGGGGTAAATCCGTCAAAGTGCTGCACTGTCATATTGCAGAACTCCTTTCACATAGACGCTGAGCGTCGTCAGTTCAGTAATTTCTCGGGTGAAGTCCGTGGATACCAGGCCCACTGTCGATAGCAATCGATCACGGTCACGAGCGCTGGCATAGACTGCAACAGGCTTGTTCATCAGCCGTCTGACAACATCAAACAACCGGTTACCCTCACTTGCATCCACCATCACAGGCAGAGTCAGATTCACGGCAGCGCCACGCGGCTCCAAGTCGAAAGTGCCGTCTCCGTAGTCCTTGCGGCCAGCGAAGTTCTCAATCTCAGCCTTGACCCCGTAGAGCGTGCCGGATTGGATTCCCCGCTTGGCAATGCCGAAGTTGATCCAGTCGCCGATGCTCAGCCACCCGATGCCCACCTCTTCATCTGCTGCGCCCGTTACAGTGATGTGGATCACTGCGTTAGGGTTGAGCGGCAGTTTGTCTAGGCGGTATTTCGTGATCTGCAGCTTTCGGCCAAACCAGTAGCTCTTCCAGCCTGCAGGTCGCACCCGTAGCGGCACTGAGACAGGCGGCCTAAGATTCGGACCATCAACGCCATCGGTAATCAGTATTTCCAGGCGCAAGCCCTTCAAGTTATCAAGCGCTAGGCCATTAAAAAAGCCGGGCTTGAGAACTTGATCAACCCGGCCTTTTCTGCCTACCTGCGCTGTACTGGGGTACTTGTCAAAGGAGGCCCATTTGTTGGATGGGCGCATCTTTTGCCAGTTGTTGTCGTCCTTGTCGGGCGAAATGGTCAGATCGGGTGGCACATGTGCGCATTTCCATACGTACTTGTTATGCACCCTCTCATCCTTCTCGGCCACCACTTGACCAGATACCCACGCTTTTTCACCCGCATCCACATCCACGTCCGGGATAGACCCGGCCATGAACATGGAATCGGTGATGGTGATGGGCGATAAAACGAGCATAGTTCGCCCTCCTTTTATGCAGTAGCTGGCTGGTTGCGCATGCCCAGACCGCCATCAGTAACACTGGACAGGACAGAGGCTGTCTTGCGTGCCTGGTAGGCGACCTCCCCTTGCCCTGCCTTGATCGCCTGCAGCTCTTGCTTGACGGCGCGCAACTCTGCTACGACTTCCGCCATTTGCACAGCAGAGCCGCCCTGGTTGCTCAAAGCCGCCATCAGCGCATGGTTGTCAGCCTTGGGGATGATTCGCTCACCCTGGTGGGCAAGCACAAGCATGTCGCTTGGCAAGTAGTTGGTGCCGACGTTGAGCTTGGGCACATACAGCTTTTTCTCCTCGTCCCACTCGACGGGCTTGCCTTGCGTGTGCTGTCCTGTCGAGTAGTTCAATGAGCTGAACGGGTCGTAGCCTTTTTCCAAGAAGTCGACGGCATGGGTTGTGATTGGGTCTTTTGAGATTGATCCATCACTCCATACCTGCCGACCGTCTTTCGTATAGCCAACCGTGTACGCTCCACCGCTATCACCGCTGCCAATGATGTAGCCACCACCTCCCCCAAAGCTTGCGCCGCCGCTTCCGCCCGGGTTTGCTGCCGCTTGCTGAGCATCTTTCTCTGCTTTGACTCGCGCCTGTTCCTCGGGGTCGAGCAACTTGTACAGAGCTTCAATAGCAGCTGTCACAGATAGCGTTGCGTCAACTTGCTCTTTGCCAAAGTCCTGCCAGAACTTGAGCGTTTCGTCCAGTCGTTTCAACTGGTCCGCAGCAAGATCGATCTGCTTTTGTGCATCCGACTTAGCAAGACCTGCGTACTCCCCTAGCTCATCAAGCTGGCCAGCCAGCACCTTCTTGTCATAGTCAAGGTCCGCCTTGGTGGCGTAGTTGTCCATGATCAGCCCGCCAGTAGCTGCTTCAATCGCTGACTTGGTTTGGTCGTAATCAGACAATCCCATGCCGCTACGGGCGTTGGCAATGGCCTGCTCGATAAACACCATGCCGCGAGCTGCGTTCCATGTCGAAGTTTCATCGACAGAAGCACGCAGATTCTTGGCCGAGTCAGTGACTAGAGTCCAGTAGCTAGACGCTTTGGTCAGCGCGTCTTTCGCGTCAGCGGAGAACTGATTCCAGTACTCTTTCTCACGCGAGATTGCCGCCTGCAAATTGCTCATGGCGAGCGACTTGGCAGCTTCTGCAGCTTGCTTGGCAGCTTCTGCAGCTTGCTTGGCTTGTTCTTCGGCCTGCTTTTTATCTTGCGCCGCCCACACATCACGCTGGAGCTTCACAAGTTCAGGATCCTTGTACTTCTCCAGTTCACGAAGCTGCTTTTCTCGCTCCAGACGAGTTGCGCCCTCATCATCCCCCTTGGCGCGCAAGAGTTGCACGTTCAGGTCTTCTTTGAGGCTGGCAATGTTCTCAGCTGATTTGTAGATCAGATCAAACACGTCTGCCATCTGCAGCAGGGAGGCATATAGCTTCCGACCTGCTTCAGTGCTCACATCGATGGAGTTGATGTAATTTCTGAAGGCCTCTCGACTAGCAGGCATTGTCTCCACACCAAGCTTCTTCAGCTGCTCATCGAGAAGGCGCGTTTGATTGGCAACCTTCTCTTGATCTGTGAAGAACTTGTCATAGTAGTTGCTGGTCACCGCCGCGAACTTGTCCGCACCACCGAAAGCATCCATCAGTTCGGATGCCATGTCAGCGCCCGCCAGGCCCACCGTGTATAGCGTATCGCCGACAGCCTTGAACCATTCGTTTGCCAATGTGATCGATGTTGACAAGCGAGTGAGTGCTTCTAGTTGAGTTTCACCGGCATGCGTGTATTCCTCGCTGGTTAAGACCAATCCGCCCATCTGCTCAGCAATTTTCTGGAATTCCTCCTGCAGCTTCTTATTGGCCTCTTCTTCTGACAAGCCCTTAAGGTTGACTTTGAACTTGGCGGTAAAGCCGTCGAGTGCATCGCCGCCCAGGCCCACTGCCGAAGCCATTTCGCGGATGGACTTATCCATCGCAAAAAACTGGTCAGCAAAGCCATGGCGCATTTCCTCTGGCATCTCTTGGCGGGTCGTTTTATTCGACCGGAACCAGCCGCCCTTGTAGTACTTGTAGAGATTCCCTTCGAAGCCGGTTTCCCCGCCGAAAGTTCCTTCTACGCCACTCTCCTTGAGCTTGCGGCCAAACAGTGCATTCCAGATGTCCTTGCCGAACAATGCACCGACACCTGCCAATGCCCAGCCCCAGCCTGGAATGGCAGAAAGCGCCTCTCCGAAACTAGCGCCTGCAGCACCTGCGGCTGTCGATACGCCTGGCCCAACAAGGCCGGGGGCCAAGTACATTCCAGACATGCCCATGCCGAACTGGGTCATTGCAGCAGAGCCAATCATCATTCCGATGCTGGTTGCCCATCCCCCAAGCAGCCCCGCCATGCCACCAGTAAACAGGTTGTAGACCGTGTTGGCATTGCTTGCTACTCCAAGCAATCCACCACCGCCACCGCCCGCGCCTGCGACTGCACCCGCCGCCGCACTAGCAGCTCCACCGCCACCAACAATCCCGAGCAATGACGCCACCAGCTTCACCACGAACGGCTTGGCAAACATCGCATAAATCTCTTTGGCGACCATCGTGTAGAACGAGGTCTTGAGTGACTTGCAGAACGAATCCCAACCGGACCGACC
Source organism: Comamonas trifloxystrobinivorans (assembly GCF_043359985.1). Lineage (NCBI taxonomy): Bacteria > Pseudomonadati > Pseudomonadota > Betaproteobacteria > Burkholderiales > Comamonadaceae > Comamonas > Comamonas trifloxystrobinivorans. The sequence continues at coordinate 30,647 of NZ_JBHZGV010000010.1, read as the reverse complement.
GGCATTCATCATGTCTGCAAATCCCTGAACGAAGATGTTGTCAACCTGCTGAATGGTTTGGCCCCACTCTTGGACGTAGGCTTGATTGACCTTGGCGTTTGCCTCAGCCATCGCAGCCGTCCGAGCCTCTTGGCTAGCAGTCTCCAACTCTGCCCCGCGCAGCCCTTGTCTCTCTAGCGCAGCAATGTCCTTCTTGATGCGCAATTGAGCCTCAAGCTGAGCCAATGCCTTAGTTCGCTCGATTCCCGTAAGACCCATCAGCTTCAGCTCTTGCTGAGCAGCCGACGCCATTTCATTGGCGGTACGAATGCGCTCATTAAAGCCTTCGCTTGCTTGAAGCGCGACAGATTTGCGACGCTCTTCGTTTACGTTTCTCTGCTGAGCAGCTTCCGCCAGTAATGCCTCGTACAGCTTGGTAGCCCCATTAGCTTGCAATTCAGCTGCTGCTGCATCTTCAAGACGAGAGACGCGCATTTCACCGATTGCAATGGCTGACTTTCCATAGCTTTCATTTGCCGCCTTCAGTTGATCGGCCTCTCGCTTGAGGGAGGCAGCGCTGGTTATGGCTTGCTTCTCTTGCAGAGAGGACATCGTGCGCAGATGATCGGACTTCAACTGCATCAACGTGGTTTCAGCTAGACCGTTCTTCACGGAATCTTGCAGAACCTTGTCATAGCGGGCCTGTTCGGCAGCCATTTCCTTGGTGTAGCTTGCTGCCCCCGCTGTAGCGGCCGAGTAGTCTTGCCAAGCAGAATCAGCTCCACTCAATGCCGCCTGCAGTGCTTGATGCGACTGCATCAATGCATCTATATTCGACTTAGCAATGGCGTCTTGCTCTTGGGCCTTTTGCCGCTCCACAGAGAGAGTCTTCCAATAGTCCGTGGCCTTCATCCCTAGGAATTCGGCCATGACCTTGTTGTAACCCTCCTGCTGCGCTCTCATCGAAGCTGTTGCTGCAGCGGTCGCATCCTGCATCTCACGGATCTTCTGCTGCTCAGCGATGGCTTCCTTATTGGGAGCCACGCCTGGCTGAAGACCGCTGTAGTTGCCCTTGGCGTCTTTTGTGAGTCCACCGAGAACCAGGTTCGCGTACTGCTGGCCCTGTTGGCCCATGTACTGCAACCAGTCGCCAGTTGCTCCCGCCTTGGCAATCGCACTGCCTACATTGCCCTGCCCCGAGTGATAGGCCGTGAGCGCCTTGACCGCATCGTTGTCAAAGATGCGCATCAGGTAGTCGATATAGGCCGAAGCGAGCGTGCGGCCGTACCCGGCATCCTGCTCAAGACGCGCTTTGCTCCATTCCACGCCTGCGAGCTGGGCCATGTGTGGGCCGCTGCTTGGCATGATCTGGTACATGCCCAGGGCACCCTGATTGCTAGTGATCACATTGCCACTGCGATCCGTCTGCCGGCCACCAGATTCAACGTGCGCAATAGAGTCCAGCAACGCGTTGCGGTCAATCGTCGGCTGATTCGCCGCATTGTTCGCCCGCATGGCAATCATGAAATCTTGCGCGGCATTCACCCGTTCAGCATCACTCAGGCCGGCTGCCGCAGACTGGGTCTTCTCGTACTCAGCGCGCAGTTGCTTGGCGATCTCCAGCCGCTTTTCTTCGACGGTCTGCCCTTGGCGCGCAGCCTCAGACAGGCGCATCGAAGCGTCCATAGCGGTCTTGTACGCCTCTGCGGCCTTCGCTGCGGCAATCCGCTGCTGCTCTGCTGCGGTGCCAGCTTCACCGCTGGCCGCAGCCTGCTGAACAATCGCGGCTGCCGTTTCCCTGGATGCGTCCTTTTGGCGATCCATGGCGTCAGTGATGCCGAGAATCTTTGCCTCGTACGCATCAAGCGCTTTGCGGGCAGCAGCGCTATCCTTGTCGGCCTCCTCGCCAATCAGCCTTGCACCATCGAAGTCACCACTGGTAGCTGCATCGATCTGAGCTAGTGTTGCTCCAATGGATCGGCCAATAGTCGAGAACACGAAAGCGACATTCGCCGCCAAAACTGCGACAGTTTGGAATGCGGTCTTGAGGCCAGAAGCCAGCGTCTTGCCTATGTCATCAATCTCCTGCCCGGAGTCTGCGAGCTCCTTGTTGGCTTCTTTCAAAGCTGCAGTTAACTCGTTGACACTTTCGGCCAGGGCTGGCAAGAAGGCATCACCGGCCTTAACCTTCAAATCTTCCCAATAGCGAGTCAGCGAACTCATCGCCTTACCCGCTGTGGTCATGGACTCTTCGTAGATCCCCGCATATGCAGCAGACGCTTCCAGCACGGAATTCGTGCGCGCCATGACCTTTTGATTTTCGGTCAGGTTGTCAGTCGAGATCTTCAACGATGCAGCCAGCTTTTTATAGCTGGCTTCAAAGTTCACATTCAGGCCGAGGGTGCGGAGAATCTCCACCTCCCCAGCCTTGATCCCGTTGATCATCCTGCCCAGCGCTTCGCTGGAATTGATGCCGCCAACCACTGCCAAATCTTGCGCGGCACGGCCCAGAGAAGCGGCCTTGGCCAGATCAATGTGAGCTGTTGCCAACTGAGTCAGCGAGTTCCGCGACTGCAGCATGGAAATGCCGGATTTTTGCAGCGATAGGGCGAGGGAATCCATCTCCTTGCGGGTGTAGCCGGCATTGTTGCCAGCAACGCCCATCACCACGCCCATGGTCTCATAGCGAGCCGCAAGCAGGGTTGATTCCTTGATGAACTTTGCGGTATCCCACAGCGCCAGGACTGCGGCGGCACCTTGCGCGGCACGCTTGAACAGGTCCATTGCGACCCCGCCATCCGCCAAGGCCTTCTGTTCAGCCTTCAATGCGGTGATGCGGTCGCCCAGCGCCTTGGAGATTTCTTGCGCGCCTGCACTCATCCCCTTTTGAGCAGCTTTATAGGCCTCCATCTCGCCACGCGACATGCGGAGTCCATTGGCCTCCTGCACCAACATGGCAATGTGCTTTTGCTCTTCCACGGTCAGGCCAGCCACGGCCCGAGCCAGGCTAGCCGTATCAGTCACTGCTTCACGCGCAGCTGTGCCAGAGGCCTTGATTCCGGTGGCCGCCTTCTGCGCAGCGTCGCCGGTTTTCTTCAGTCCATCACCCGCGCCAGAGCCCAGGTCTGCCAGAGACTTCGCAACCTTCTTGCTCTCCGCAGAGATGCCGGCCATCGATTGCTCGACTTTGGGCCCTTGCTGGGCCAGCTCGGACAGCTTCTTGATGCCCTTCTCAATGCCATCCGTCTGGAGTGCCAGGCCAATCGGTTCAATATCTGCCATGTCGGGGCCTCAAATAGGAAAAGCCCGCACACGGCGGGCCAATAAAAGAAAAGCCACCCGGATGGATGGCTATGTGAACTGGAGCGATGGCTGAATCTTTTCGATCAGCATTTCCACTCGCTGTTTGAGTGGCGGCTTCTTGTGTCGATGCTGACTCAAGCCGCGACCGCAAAGACTTGCAAATCGCTCTTGAGCGTCAAGTGCGGCGCGTGCTTCGTACCACTCTTGAATGAGCGATGGCGCTGCCTGGTGATGATCGATAACATCAAGCACCCATTTTCGGAACTCTTGTGCTTTTGCTGTTCGCGCAAACATTCCTAGAAGATGAGCGCCGCGCAGACTAAAAACGCGGGCGGTTGTTTTATTAAGGAGCACACCCCCGTTTCGGGGGTCTGCCGTTTCGATCAATGCCAGCGCGGTCATGGACTCAGAAAACTCTGCCTTGTGCTTGTCATAGATGCGAGTTACTTTGTCTGGCCGCGAATACCCCAGCGCACGAGCAATATCTGCGGCACTCGCCCAGGTCTTGCCGTCCTTTTCGACAAGACGAATGGGTTGGTTTTGGAACATTAGTTCTTTCATCGTTTCCTCTGATTGGAAATAAAAATGCCCGCTCTAGGCGGGCTGCTTTGTTTTGTCTTTCGGGGCGAACTCCCGGATGGTGTCGAGGGCTACACTCTCGACAATCATCATTGCGGCGTGCAGCTCATCCCAATCCCCTTTGTCTGGCGCTTTGCGATCCATGAGTGGATACATCGCCTCCCATCGAAGGCCCAGGGGTGGCCCTCCCATTGGCGGATAAACCCAGCGCGTGCCGATCATGTGGGCCAGTTCTAGGGCTACCTCGTTGTCTGGCCAGACTTCCAGCGTCTCCGTCTCATAGTCCTCTAGCTCGAACCCTGCGGCTTTCGCCTCGGCCTCCGTGATGTGCGGCTCATACAGGGCTCGAGCGATGGCCCTTAGTTTCCCAGTTGGCCGGTGAACAAAGCTGCGTCGTACTTGCCAAGCACCTTGGCCAGCGAGCCGCCGCATTGGTCTTCCAGCACAATCAGGCTGTCCACGCTGAACTCGTCCTCCAGGTTCCAGCCCGCAACAGCGCCGGCCACGATCTCGGCCGCCTGGCGCATGCCGTCCTTGACCAGATCCTCGAACGAGAATTCAGCTTTCTCGGCAGGCTGCTCGACGCCGTCTGCGGTCTTGCGATGCGCATCACGGATGGCGGCCCACTCGCTCTTTTTCTGAGCCTTAGCGGTGAACACCACATCGAACTCGTCGCCATCGAGGTTCTTCACGGTCACGGTCAGGGGGAAGGTCGGCGACTTGCCGGCCATCATCTTCAAGCTGGTAACGGGGATGGATTTTTGCTTAGCCATAGTCTTTTCTTTCGCGGAAAGTTAATGCCCGTGCGCACCCCAGCCGCCCCCGCGAAAGGAACGAACCGGGATGCGTCGGTACTCAGTGCGCCCGAAATGGGCAAAAGAAAACCCGCCATGAGTGCTCTTGGCGGGCTGTGATCGGGTTACGCGGCGTAGCGCGTGGACTTGTTCTGAGCGTTGAAGGTGCCCTTGACCACAACGGCTTGGCCTTCGGTCAGGGTTTCTTCTTCGTTGAACGATACCTTCGCAGGGATCAGCGACAGGGCACCAGTCTTGGCGCGTTGGCGCACCACCATGTCGGCGTTGGTTTCCGAGAGCATCTTGAGTGCCTCGTAAGCCGGAGAGCCGATCATGTCTGCATCCATGTCGAACGTGCGCTGTACAGCATTGAAGCCGTCGTTCAACACGATTTCCACGTCCGACTCGATGAACTTGACGTTCACGGTCTTGGCGTCGCCGCCGCTGGTGCTGTGGTTCATGGTGCGGTCCAGGTCAACCCAGGTACTCACCTTGCGCACCGAGCCAGCGCCTTGGCCCGGCGTGTAGAACTCGGTGTTCGTCGTGTTGGCGCCCTCCAGAGTGAAGGCGTCAGCCGTCGCGGCTTTCACACGGAATGCGCGGAAGTTCAGGCGGCCCCAAGCGGAGAGAATCAGAACAATGTCGCCATTGGCAAAGCCGTGGGCAACAGAGCTGACAACAGCTTCTACGGCATTGGTGATGCCGCTGATCGTTTTGGCAGCAGAGAGAGCGGTGGCTACGGAGGTAATCGTGCCAGTAGGAGTGCGGGCCATTTTGAGCCTTTCGAAAATGAAGAAAGCCGCTCGGCACATGCTTTGCGGCTAGGGTTTCGCCCTCATCGGGCACAAAAAAACCGCCAGGCGGCGGTGTTGGTGGTGGGCAATGCCCGGTTAGGTGGGGAAAGCTCTCCAGTAGATGGAGATCGGCACGGTCCAGCGCCCCTCATCGGGCATGCCGGAGGATATTGCTGGCGTCTTGTTCAGTTCGATTCGGAATCCTGGGCCAGGGATGATCTGGGCGGTCTTGAAATGCTGCTTGAGCTGGTCGGCCATGGCGTCTGTGATCTGCCGCCCCTTCCCTTCCGGATAGCGCAGCGTGATTTGCAAAATGCCTCGCTCTTCCGTCAGCGTCCCCTCTATGCCCAGGTCCACCGGAGTATTCACTAGGTGATAGCAGGCTTGGTATGGGCCATCAGGCGGCTTGAAAGGCACGTTCTCGAAGGCCGTAGGCAGCACACCAGGCATTGCCAGAAGCTTTTGCTCCAGTAGCGCCTTGATCTCGGTTAGTTTCATTTGACAGACTCCACTGCGCGCTTGACCGCCTGAGCAAAGTCTTGGACGGTTAAGCGAACAATCCCCGCGGGCGCTTGTTTAGAGTGCCCATACTCCAATTTCTTCGCATACGCGAGGTTGTTCGTGAGCCATATGGTTTGCCCTGGCTTAAATCCCTCCAGCACTACCTTCGCTCGCCCTAACGCATCACTGCGCGGCTCGCTGTCGGTGGACTCGTTCATAGAGCCAAGCCCGACCTGCCAGTTGGACTTGAAGCGCCCGCCTGTGTAGTTCTGCCCTGCCTTGAGCTTGTAGGTCTCTTTGAGCTTCTTTTTACCCATGCGCGCGACCTTCTTTTCACCTTTTGCAAGATCGGCATTGATAGCGCCAACCCACAGGTTGTGCGTCTCACGCGCATACATGACGCTCTTGTTGGCCTTCCACAGGTCAGGATTGCCCACAGGAGACTTCTCAATCATATTTGCCTGCAGCTCGATAGCGGTGCGGCGAGCAACTTCCTCGCACTTTTCACCGGCCTGCAGACAGACTTTCGCAAGATCGTCAGCAAAGCTCATGATTTCCTCACCACACAGTCATGCAGCACCACAACTCCAGCAGGAGACACAGGCCGGTTTCTCACCACCTGCAGCAGCTCGCCGCCAACAGTCAATGAGTCACCGGCCAGCGGCTCGAAACTGGCATCAGGGGCAATCAGGGCGCGTCGGTCGCCAATCAGGACTAGCTCGCCGTCAATCTGAGAGTTATCGAACTCCAGCAGGGCAACAGTGCACGCCGCCGTTTCGGTGGTCTGCACGGGCCCTGTCATCGGGTCGTATCCGCCTTCAACGGTGCGCGATAGCTCGCCTGCCTGGCCGAAGCGATCCAGCAGGCGGGTTGCTGTAGCGGCTGGGCGGGAGTAATCGAACTTAGTCATGTTGGCTGCTCCTGTTTACAGGGATCCGGCCTCCAAGTCATGCGACGCGCCTTAATGGTGCGCTTGCCTTTAGCTAGTGCCTTCAAGACACGATGCCGACCATCGGCAATCGACCCATGCCAGTCCAGCAGAATTGGCGTATCAAGGTCGGCATCCATAACGCGCCGCACATGAACCGCGAGAACAAACATGTCTGCGTCTCGCCAAATGACATGGGACAGATCAATCGCAGCTAGCGGGCAGTCAAATACCGGCAAATCCTTCGAGTCATCCAGTAATTTGGCTACCGAGTACCAGCCGCCAGCGCCATCGCAGTAATAGTCCTGCAGTGGCTCTTGCTTTCGGAAGGTGACTTTGGGTGGTTTCGACATCACGCCCTCTCAAACCGCACCATGCCAGCGCCGCCTTTGGTCAAACCTCGCATCAAGGCATCAATCACACCGAAGCGCTTTTGACCGCTGTTAACGGGCTGGGCATACTTCGTAGTGATGGGGCCAACAGATTCCTCTGTTACCGCTTGGGCGTCCACATCGGCAAACAGTGAGCCATTAGCGGCACGCAAAGCAGCCTCACAGGCCGCGTGCTTTAGGCGATCCGCCACCGGGTCCAGAAACTCGGGACGAATGTCGTATTCGGTCACTATGTACTGAGTGCCGACGCGCAAGGCAATCTCTTGCTCCGTCTCAACAGCAGGCCAGTCGCGCCCGAAGCGGGTCATGTAGTCCTGAGCCTCAGCCAGCGTTACTAGCGTGTCAAAGCCTTCTTCTGGTGCGACTATGAGCATGGGTTATTCCTGTGGCTGAGCGGGCTTGCGACCGCGCTTTGCTGGTGCTGCTTGACCCAGTGGGACAGAGAGTGCGCGCAGCTCATCGGTTGGCAGAGCGTCGTCAAACTCGATGCCCTTCTCCTTGAGGTCTGCAATCAGAATCTCGCGCTGCTTGGAGTCTGGCAGGATGCCGTCGCCACCAGGCTCTACGGGCTTGAATCGGGCGTCAATGATTTTGAAGCCAGCGGCGCGTAGCTCGGCCTTGCGTTCAGGCGACACGGGATGTTTTTCCCAGGCAATCTTTTCTGTCATGGGTTCTCCATTAAGAAAGGGGCCGAAGCCCCTTTGGTTACTTGGCTGCGTCGCCGATGGTCATCACGCCAGCGGAGGCCTTGATGCTGTTAGCCACCAAATCCCAGTTAGCACCAGTAGCCAGCTCGGTGTCGGTTGGCGACTTTCCGCCATTAGCAACATCCCACGTGAAACCCTTGAGGCCCAGACCAAAGGTGTAATCGGCCTGCATCGTGGTTTCGATGCGGTTTTTGCCGTTGGTCGTCTGAATGTTGGTAATCAGATCGGAGCCGTCAGAAACCACAGCCGCGCCACTCACCAGCGACAGCACCTTTGCCTTGTCAGGAGCGCCAGCCACGAACAGCGCAGGAGCATCCGTCACGATCACGGCCTTGCCAAGGATGTCCACGATGGTCACGCCGCTAAAAGTGAACAGCTTCTCAGCGTTGGCCAGATTCTGACCGATCAGCTTGTGGTACATCGCACCGGTCATCACTTGCGTAATGATGCGAGACGAGGCATCACCGAACTTGGCGTGAGCACCGTTGATGGCGATGTAGTTCACGCCAGCGGTCGCAGACACATCATTGACCGCTGTAGCTTGATTGCCGATTGCAGCGGCCAGGGCTGCAATAGCGGTGTTCAGCTGGTCGGACATGATCGCTTCCGACAGGTTGCGCGAGATGACCTCCAGCGCTTCTTCGGGCGACTTTTGAATCCAGCTCATCTGGCTGGGCTCAAACAGCACGGGGCCGAAGCCGCCAGCGATCTTTACACTGTCGTATTGCTTCTGCGCCAGTGGCGTTGCAGCCTGCGCACCATTGGCTGCATAGCGGTCAACACGACGCTGGGCGCTGTGCACGCCAGCCCAGAACGACTCTTGCAAGAAGTCGCCATCAATGCCTTGCGTGGTCAGCTGAATTGCACCGCCAGAAGCGGCATTGAACTTGGCAACGTCTTGGGCCAGAGTTTCAATCGTGGTTTGCTTGAGGTATTCGTTAAATACCTTCATATCGGACAAAGCCATAGGTAGCCTTTCTGCCTGTTATCAGGACTTAGAAGTGAGTTTTTTGATTGCGGCTAACCGGTCAGCTTTTCCGCCGCCAAAGTTGCCAGAGTTGTTTGCTGCGCCACCACTAGACCCAGGCGCACCAGATCCGCGAGTAGCAGGCCAGAAGTACGGAGCGGAATCACGGATGGATTCAGCCCATTCCTTGGGGGATAGCGGTGCTTTGCCGTCTTTGCCCAACACGACCTGGTCGCCGTTCATTGCAACAACGTCGCCGTCATCACTGAGAACCCACAGTCCCGAGCCACGACGCACAACGTCATCCAAAGCCTCTGGCAAAGCACCAGCAGCTGCCGCTGCATCACGCAGTACGGCATTCAAGGCGCGATCTGCCAGCTTTGCAGCCTTGGCTTCGGCCTTGGTGCGGCCCTCTGCCTCGGCTTGAAGCTTCTTTGTGTGCTCGGCCTGCATTCGCTCGGTGCGTTTCTGCACCACCTCATCCATCTTCCCGGCAGCGATCAGCTTTGCGTCCTCGTCAGTTTCCAGGCGCTGCAGCAGTTCTTGGATTTCCTCGGGCGTCTTGCCCAATGCGCTCCAAGCCTTTGCTTGCTTGCCTGCTTCTTTTGCCGCCAGGCGCTCCTTGTCGAGCGCTGACTTCAAGCCTGCCGGGTCTTCGTAGCCCTCCAGATCAAGACGGAACTTCCCGTCCACTTCCTTGTACAGATCGCGTACGTTTTCAGGAACCGAGTCGAGCGAATCGACAGTGATTTTCAGAGTCATGTTGGTTTCGCCAGTCTCTGGCGTAGTTGGATACACCCGTCTCGGGCATGAAAAAGGCCGCATGGCATCACGTCATGCAGCCACGAAAAAGCCCGCCGTGATTGCTCAGGGCGGGCGAGAAACGAAAAAGCCAGCTGGTTAGGCTGGCTGGGTATCACTTAACAGGTTTTGGCTTCCGCCTCTTGGGCTTCGGCTCTTTCAAAGCTCTAGGTTTATCCGGGATCATTGGCGACCAGATGCCTTGCATGTGGCAGTGGTAACACACCCGGTCATCGCAGACAGTGCCACGGTGATAGCGGCCCTTATCATCAATACTTGCGCCAGTCGTTGTCACCATCACCGTGCGACCGCCGCATTTAACGCATTGAAGCTGTCCAGGCAACGGCTTGAAAGACTTCACCAATGCGGCGATGACTTCCTTGCGTGTCATAGGGCGGGGAGTGACTAGTTTTAGATCGGGCATCACCCTAGTCTAATCAAAGTCCCGCCCGCTTGAAAGCCCCGGCATCCCGCGCTCTCAGTTCATCCAAGGTCAAAAATACGCCCTTGTGCGAGTACATCTCGGATACTTCCATCTTCCCAGACCGCAGCAACTTGCCCCGCGTCGGCCCTAACACCTCATCCTGCCGGGATGCTGATTGCTTCTTCAGCCACTCTGCATAGGTTGTGTCCGCACTTACTTGACCGTCCATCGAGGCGCGCGTCTTGTTGCGCAACTCCAACTCCGGCAGATCAATGCCCAGCTCCTTGTTGCTTTTGGCGATTGGCACGCTGACTGATCGACAGCGCCAATGAAGGCGCGAAGGACCAGCACCCCAAGGGATGCTATGCCCAATCGGTTTGTGTCCGTCTGGTGTATATAGCTTGCCATCACGTATCCGGCACTGAGGCGTTGTGCGAAGGTCTAAGGTTGACGACCACTTGAGCGCCTTAATGATGTCGCTGTTCTTCTCATAGAAGGCGTCGTGAGCATTCCCGGCTGTGTGCGCGATGGCGGTTCTCACCACCGCCTCCACATCGCGCCGGGACTTCTCTAACAAGCCATCAGTGAACCCCTTGGCCTTGGTGCCGCGCAACTCTCGAATGATTGCGTCGGTGGTCTTGCCCTCAAGATAGCCTTGGGCAATGGCCTGGCGCACGGACTTGAACTGCTGGGTCGTCAGATCCTTCCAGACCTCTTTCAGCAAGATGCCTTGGAATGGCCGGGACATGGCAGCAGAGTAGACGGCAGTCGTTGAGACCGCCGCGACGTGCACCAGCGCTGGCGTATTAGCCAACAGCATTTGATGCAGGTATGCAGTCTCATAGTCAACGAACTGCTTGAGTTCATCGAGCAGTTTCTGCCCTGCCTCCGCATTCCCGGCACCAATGATTGTCCGGACGCTGGCCAACATTGATGCCAGCCGCTCGGCCTTGAAGCTCACCGGGTCAACGTCCGACAGCGCCTCTGCCAATTCAGCCAGCATGCGCTTATCGGATCGGTTGAGTATCTCCATAATGCGGATTACTACGCTATTGGAATAGCCCTGTAGTCCCACCGCGTGGCGTATCGTCTCGCTCTGTAGTAGCTCATTCACCGTCGCCATTCATGCTCCCCAGGCTTGGCCCTTCGGCTTGAACCTTCTCGATTTCCGTCTCCGGATCAACGTCAGGCCCAACAACGCCGCGGCGCTGCATCTCAACGATCGTGGTTTCTTTGGTCAGCATGCCCGCACCCTGCAACGACAGAATCATTTGTGCCGAAGCATCGGTGAGGGTCGCCGCGCCAAAGTCTTTGAACAGCGAAACAGTGCCGCCACTGCCAGCCTTTAGCCAGTCGGCAGTGAACTGCAGACAAGAGTCCAAGAAGTCCTCAAAGTCCTCTGTGGCGCTCTGCAGCGTTGACTTGTTGGCCTCCGCATCGTTTGATGCCTCTGTCGCGGTACGCTGGCCTGGCTGCTTTACCAGCAACTCGGCGCCCGTCTGGATCATTTGATCTTCAAGCGCCTCCAGCTCCGACCGGCCAACAGTCACCGACTCTGCAGAACCTTGGATCACCTCTGCCTTGGCTTCTGGGCGAGAGAATCGCAAGGCATAAGCAGCACCCGCCGTTGGCTCCTGCAACTCTCCATCCTCCACGCCAGAGAACACCAGCAAGCGCTTGCGGGCAAACCGCACCGAATCATCCTGATCCGACTGCTGCTGCCAGTGCTTTACGTTCTGGTGAGCCAGGTCAACTAGCAGCGGCGCACCCTCCATAAAGGCTATGCGTTTGCCGTAGAAAGCGGCGAACGGGATATAAGGAAGGCTAGTCTCTCCGCTATCCAGCAAAACCCATCCATTGGCACTCTCTTCGTGCAGCTCCCAAGCGCCAATTCGAAAGACTCGCACACGCCGCACAGTCTTGACGCCATATTCACCATCCTCTACTTCCGCGGTCTCCAGCAATCGAAGCTGGGCAAGCTGCGTCACGCCACCAACCTGGTCAAGACGCCATCCAAGGATGGTGTCATGTGCATAGTGTTTCCAGTACGGGCGAGAGCCGCCATCCGCCGGGTAATCCACCAGCACGCCACCAAAGCCATGAGACATGGCCTCATTGAACAGCTGAGAGGCGAATGCATGGACTGATCGGCCCTGACCATCAACATCAGGTAGCAAGGCAACCACCTTAGGCGGCACATCCTCATTCACCGTCAGCTGCTTTGCGAATGGCTTGCCCGCCATCACTGTGCAGGTACGCTGGTACGCAGGAAACAGGGTTGCGGTCTGCAGGCGGTACTTGTAATCCTCGTCATCCTCTCGCGGTTGCTGAGGCAGTAGCGCCTTTTTGGCCTCCCGCATCGCCTGAGTGCCACCCATGAGCGGATCAATCACAGCCCATGCCTTGCTCATCCGCTCAACGGCAGCGCTTTTTGTGTCTATTGCTGTCATGTTTTCCTTACCAGCGGAATGCTTCGACTGTCGATGTGCTTGTGACCAATGGGAACTTCTTCACAATGAAATAGCCGCCTGCATCGTTTGCGTGGTCAAAACCACCCGTCTTGTCCGGCTCGCCATCCTCACCCCACGCCTGGCGCTCTAAGCCTCGCGTGTACTCGGGGCAAGTCTCAATGTTCACCAAATAGCGCCGCTCGCCATAGGTGTTGCAGCACATTGCATTCATGCTGTTGATTCGGTCTTTCACTCTCGGGTTGGAATCATTCACAACCACCATGAAACCCGCCTTTTTCAGCAGTGCAATATCTGATTCGCTTGCGTTGTTGCTCTTGCGGCTGTTGCCAGAGGCGTCTGGGTACACAGAGATTTGGTGCCCTGGATACCGATCTTTGATCTTCTCAATCATGGCCGGGGTATCGAAGATCTTTACCAGCTCAGCTACGGCCCGTGGCAATCCATCGCGGATCACATGAACGACCGCCGCCATTTTTCCAACGTTGAAGTCCATGCCGATATGTAGATCATCACCACGCTGGACAACGTCGGTAGTCGCGTTCTGCCGCCTATCAAAGCAGTAGTAAATGACACCCTGATAGTTCTCGAAGCTCGCTAGGTACTCTTGGCGGAAGGTGCGCGGGTCCATCCTACGCTTAGCGGCCTCCAGCTCCTCAGCCGGGACATTCCCGCCATCGAGCGAGGTATATAGCCAGCTCTTGTGATCCGGCTCCTTGCCCTGTCCATCTAGGTAGGTGTCGTAGCAGTGATTGAAGCCCTTCGGCGTCCCAATTCGCAACGCATGACCACCAACATACTCAACGCCTTCCACCGTGTAACGACAGGTTGAGAGCATCGGGCGCAAGACTTCTTCCCACGCCTCATACTTCGCATCTGCCCACTCATCCACCAGTACAAAGAACAAGCCAGAGCCACGCAGATCGTCGTAGTTGTCCAACCCAACAATCCGCATCACATGGCCGGATTTCAAGGTGATTGAGCATTCGGTCTCATTCGGCTTGCCAGCTATCCAGCTTTGCGGGATAGCCTGCTTCAGACGACGCCAAAAAACCCGCTTGGCTTGCTTGAACGTCGGCGCACCATACCAAATCTCATCCTCAACACTGACGCCCCACTCAGCCGCCAATCGAGCTGCACGGCGCATTTCAGCTTTGCCAAGAAACGTCTTGCCAAAACGGCGACCGCAAACCGCATCACGGAATCGAGCAGAGCGCTGGAAACCCCAGCAGTAGATATTCGCCTGCTTGGGTGTTAACTTGACCGGCGCATCAGAGGATCGGCTTTTCAGGAGTTGGCTCATCTGGTTTCAGCACATACTCCGGCGCTGCCTCTTGTTCTGGCTTGTCAGGCTCTGGTGGGATCGCCTTCATCAGCTCTACCCGCGTCCGCTCCAGGCTCTCAATGCGAGCCATTAGCCGATCAATCAATACCGAGTAGTCGCGCCGCTTGAATGATCGCTTCACAATCTGCTCATCATCAATCGGCATCCCGCCAATCACCGCAGGCTCTTCCGTCCGAGCATCCAGCTCTAGCTCGCCGTCAGCCTTCTGCTCAGCCTCAAGCGCCCTTTTCAGCCGAATACGGCACAACTTCAACTCGTCATCAATCCGGCCTAGCTCGATGCCATCCCAGATTTCCTTTTCCTCATCCGAATAGACGGACGAATAGATTCCATGAGTTCGGGCATTGCTGTTGCCTTTGTTTTTCTTCGCAGCAGCACCGCCATGGAGTTTGCAGCGAGTCTCGCCAATCAGAGCGTGTTTCTTGCATGGCTCACCTTGGCGGTTCTTTGCTCCGCACAGAGCCATAAGTACGCCCTTTCATGGGATGAATTCAAAATCTGACGCCCAGAAAACAGAAAAGGCCACCGAAGTGACCTCTTGTTCCTGGGCGAAAGCGTTAGCTGCCCGACGAACAACTGCGCGAATGCACCCGACCCTGGTATCACAACGCCTCGGATAGTGGCGCTCTTGTTAGCGTCTTGCATGGCAGTACCCCTGTATCGGCTCGCTGATTGCAGGCCGCTTGCAGTATTGGCAGTGCTCTGGCCCAGCTTGCAACGGAGCGCCGCAACCTTTGCAGTGCTCGCCCTCTGGGTCTGTGATGATGTGACGAGGATGCGCCTCATGCAGCATCTGGTATGTGACGATCTGCATGGCGCTCTCCAATAGGTCGCAGGGCTAGGCTCCAAGTGTGTATGTCGCTAGTGCGGTGAGCCTGCCCTGCGGTAAACAAAACCCTCTTGGCTTACGATGGGAGTTCTCACACTAACCATCACCAAGAGGGGATATGAAATTCAATTCGTTTGAAGAGGTAGCAAAGTTCTGCGAGCACATCGAGCGCGAAAAGAACACGCTGCTCGGCGTCATCAAGGCCCAAGAGCTGGCACTAGTGGCCCTCATGCAAAACCAAGCAAATGTTGACCTGGTACAGCTATACCTCAGCCGCTATGTGGATGCCAAGGAACTAGGGAAGCTGACTATTCCGCTTCCGCCAGATGCCGAACTCGCATTCGAGCGGGCCATTGAGTTCTACAAATCACTCAAGAAAGTAAGCCCCGACCTCAATCCGATAGGGAGCCTTTTTGGATCGAAGCCAATGCCTTAATCATGACCGGGTAGTTGGATACATGTTCCGCAGCAGCGGCACTCAGCTGATCCAAGTTATCTGCCGCCGGAATGATTCGCTCGCTTTTATGAACTCTGGCAATCTTGTCAGCAACCCAACCCAGCTCAGGGCACAGCCACAGGGCAATCTTTCGTCGTAGGCTCATTTGATCTCCTTGCAGTGCTCGGCCCAGGCTTGGATCAGCTCGGGAGTCATGGCGACTTGCAGGCTTACGCTCTCCAGTTCGCTGGGGTCGGTGTTGATCTTTATGTCCTGAAGCACTGGCGGGCGAACTTCGAAGATCGCCTTTATCAGCGCCTGCATGGGGTTGCGTGGTGTTTGGTCGGCCTTCATGGCTTCCCATCAATCTCAGGCCCGATGTAAATCTCAAACCAAGATTCATCGCCTCGCATCCAGTTGATAAAGCCGGTGATCCAATGCCCCAGAGTGACAAGCGCCTCGACTGGTGCCCATTTGGTGGCAACCATTGGTGCCTCACCATCAGGATCACCAATCCAGCATGGGAAGCCGTACATTGCGCCATGGTGCGTGAAGCCCTCGGCAATGGCTTGCTTTTGGGTCATGCAGCCAAGAAGGCTAGCTAGTTGTTCCTTCATGGCTTGCTCCAAAAGAAAAAGCCCCGCACTTGGCGAGGCACTGACTGGCGGAAACACAAAGAATCGAACTCTCACCGGCTACTAACCAGTGGCGACGGTTTTCAAGACCGTTTGCTCACCTTGAGCGCATGCTTCCAAAAACTATCTGATCCACCCACTACCCAAGGCGTGGGAGCCAAGGAGAGAGGGCAATGGGCGGGTTAGATAGTGCTGGCCTTTAGTGTCGCCAGCGCGGACAAAGAACCAAGCCGCATGGGCCGGGCCGTGTTATTCATCCTTCAGGCTACCAGCAACGACTGGAGCGCACCAGGCATCCTTTTGCTCTGCGGCCAGCACCTCGGCAAGCTTCTCGCCACTCATTGCGCCTACGCCAAGGATGCAAACCAAGGCTTTGGCAGCTACTCCGGCTGGCATCCCATCCTTGTTAACAAGCAGCCCCTTATCCACCTCTAAAACAGGCTGATCGTTCAAAGCAACCAAGAAGGATTCGACAGACAGAGGCGCAGAATAGCCGCGCGCTTCACGGAATTTACCGTGACGCTC
The DNA here is from genome assembly GCF_043359985.1 of Comamonas trifloxystrobinivorans. NCBI lineage: Bacteria > Pseudomonadati > Pseudomonadota > Betaproteobacteria > Burkholderiales > Comamonadaceae > Comamonas > Comamonas trifloxystrobinivorans. Next base: position 14,240 of record NZ_JBHZGV010000010.1, on the reverse strand, counting down.
CACTTGATCCGCCATGGCGCGGAGTTGCGCAACAACCGTCTTGTAGTCAGTAGAGTGCTTGTTAAGTGTTGTCATAGAGTAAGTTGATGGCGACCGGGAGCCCCCAATCCTGCATTGCTGCTTGACCATCTTCTAAGCGGGCCGGTTGCGATCTCCGGCTTGCAGTTGTGGTTACCCGTCTGCGAACCTTGCTGGATCACCCCGCTGCAGCTGGGTGCCAGCGCTAGCGCATCGCACTGCGCATTCCGCTTAGAGGATGCCCCAGCAAAGGGGCTGATGATGGGCCGAATCCAGCGGCCTTAACGAGCACTTCCCGCGTCCAGTTTTCATCGTGACTGTCGTTTGCACCATCACGGCTGCCAGCTAGTTGGATGAAGCCCTGAGGTCTGCGATCCTCTTTGGCCAACTGGCATGCGTTATGCCCCTAGACGCAGAGATAGCTCCGCCATCTAGGGCGACCCTGAGCGCCTACTTTGGGCCTGCTCTCAGGGTGTATTTTTAGATGGGTGCGACACAAACATTGTTTGCTGCATTCCCATACTTTAAGTATACCACCACTGTCAATACATACAAGCAGTGTTTTTATACAGCATCTGCAAAAAGTTGTTTCTTTGCCAATGAGTTAGTGACGCCACAAGCCCGGTCGAGGTAGTTCAGCAACTCACGGGCCTGCTCATCGTCGGGGTCACGGCGGAACTTCAATCCCTTGCACTTTGAGCAGGTGTAAATCTGGGCGTCCGTTTCCACCTTGCCGACGCCCTTACACTTGCCGCAGCGACGATTCAGCCAGTGGTCAAGCACACGGGAAACCAACTCCTTGCTGTCCTTGATGCCCAGCTTCATGCAGCGCAACTCAAGCAGCATGCGAGCCGATCCGTACGACTTGAGCGCGATGCTGGCAATCAGTTTGTCGGGCTGACTGGGGTTAACCGCAGAGCCGTCGAACTCTGCCCGCAGGCGCATGGCATCGTTAGCCGATACGCTGCGCTTCTTGTTGACGGTCGCATATGCCGCCAAGGTATCCGCATCCCCGATCCGGTGAGCGGCCATCCCCAGGTGCGAGCTATGCACTGCGCGTTGGTAGCTTTCTTCGATCATGCGTTCTCCTTGAGTTGTTTAGTCTTCGCCCGGTACTTGGCCTTAATTGCTCTCAGCTCGTCTTTTGTCCATTTGTGGACGGTGTTGTCGGCTTCCAGCGCCTCAACTGCCTCCAAACCGATCCGAGCAATGAGGCCAATCCGGTAGTCAACGGCACGGCCCGCACCCCATCGATTGCATTGCTTTCGTTGTGCATGTGCGTTGTTTTCGTTGAAGCGCAGATGTGGAGCACTCCCTCTTGATCTGTAATGACCACAGTCAAAGGCCCCTCCCACGTCACCATCACCAAGTGGCCGTCCACAGCAAATGCACGGCTGATGTTGGTCCCTGGCCCTGATGTATGCGTTGAATTCAACTTGCGCCTCCTTGGTTAGCTCTGAAATGCTTTTAAAGGCATCCTTTTTCCGCTTCGTCTCCGCTCTCTCCACCCTCGCTTGCATCCGTGCCTGCTTCTGCGCCTTGCGCTGGGCCTTGGCTTCTTCTGCCTCTGCGTATCCGTCAATGCAATCTGGATGAATGCGTTGGCCGGGTTCAAGCCGCCCCTTGCAGTGCGGGCAGCGTGTTCGCTTAAAGGTCATCTGCCCTCCAAGTCATAAAACGTGACGCCCAGCTCCGATGCCGCGTAGGCCTCCACCTTGGTGCAGAACTCGCTGAATTCCGCCGTGGTCAGCTTGGTAGAGCTTTTGCCGATCACCGAGCCATCGGGCAGTTCTTCCACGCCGATAAACATGCGTTTGAATTGCTCATGCCATGTTTCGGTGCTGTACTGCTTGCCACAGACCACCGCCTGCGCCGCGATCTGAGCCAAAACACCTTGCCCCCAGTAACGCCTGTTCTGCGGCTGGGTGCGCTTGCGACGGGTCACGGTCAGCACCCAACGGCCACCGCTTTGCAGAGCATCGGCCAGAAATGGGAATAGCTGCCCCTTCACGGCCAGCCAAGCCTGCTGGCGGTTGTGCATCTCGAATTCGAGGCGCTCGGTCATGCAACCACCTTGACAACGAATGCACGCTTACGCTGAATGAATGCCTCGGCTGCCTCAATTGATTTAAAGGTGTTGACGCCCCAACCTCTATCCATCTGAAACCATGCAAACGGGAACCACCAGAATTTCACCTGAGCCTCGTAGCCCAAGTACATGTCTGTGACCACACGATATTTATGCTTCAAGGCTGCTCCCCCATGTCGTGGACGGGAAGGGTGAGCAATTCGGGGAATGGCTCGGCGGCCTGTCCGTACTGCAATTCAATCGCCAGTTGCGCGTAGTGAATCACCTTGCGCAAGTCCTCGACGCCGTTCTTTGCCTTGTGTCGGCACAGGTACTTGAGCATGTTTCCTTGGAAGAAATCCAGGCCGTTCGCATTGATGAACTCGATTGGCTGGATCTTCATGTCGCGGTAATGGCTACCGCCTTGTTGGGTGTCTAGTGCGCTCATGCGGCCTCCCGGACGTACTTGACAATGCGAGTCCAGCGATACGACTTGCGCACTTCGTCTTGCGCACGACGGGCTGCTGCTCGGCTCTCAGCACCAGCTTTCGGCCGCCAACGACCTTCTTTAGTTAGCTTCTTCTCTACGACCCAAAAAACCTGTTGTTCCATAAATCCCCCTACTTCTTAGTTACTCGGTTTATCCAAACAATCCGCTTTTCCGCCACATCTGCCGGTACAGATCACTAGCCCAGGTTGGCAATTGCTTGCCGCATTTCCTCGTTCGATATGCCAGCTTGCAGTTGCTGGTCGTGCAGGTAATCTCTCCAGCCATCCAACAACCCTCTTGCTTTCACATCCAACACTGTCTGAGCCAAGTCCTGAATCCGAATCTGTCTCAGAACTTCTTTGTGCTTCTCGCTCAAGTCCTGCTCCTTCATTCATCCCCTACTCCTATCTATTCCCTGTATCTACTCCTGCCCTCTGGTGAGCAAGACCTAGCCATTCCTAGCTTGGCCTTCACTACGCGATTTCTGCCCTCCGGAGCCGCATAGACCCGCCAGTCGTTCGATGCAAGGGCACTAGCTTCGCCACCCTTTCTCCTGTTTCAGCATCTAATCCAACAGTAGGAGACTCAACCTGCGCCGCTGCCGTAATGAACCAACCAGCGCAGTGATTTGTGATTAACGGAGGCCACCCTCCCGAATCACCTTTTTCAAACCCTCAGTGAGTGCAAAGAGTCCTTTGCGCATGAGGTAGTCGTTCGCGTCCTCTCCTACTGCATCGCTCATCCAGAAGGGCCAGCCGATTTCTTTGGCGACGTTCTCGCCCGTCTTGCTTGCGTCGTTGTCAGCCACTACCAAGCCACCAGGCAAGCCAGAGGCCACCTTCTTCATGTTTCCTGCAGAGAAGCACACATGCACAACCACAGGGCGCTTGAGGCGCGAGAAGGCCTGGAATGCGGACAAGCCAGTTGCATAGCCTTCGCACAGAACGTGAATGCCGGTTTTGCCAAACACAAACTCAGCAAAGCTGCACTGCTGGCCGAAGATGAATTTCTTGGTGCCGTCAGCCCAAATCTTTTGAACGCCTACGATCTGGCCCTTGGCGCGCATAGGGATCACAACAACGCTTTGCCCGTCAATCTCGATGGTGTTGACATACTCTTCGGCAAAGCCCTTGCGAACCATGTATTCGTGGCCTCGGGTCAATTCGCACTCGCTCAGGAGTTGCGCAGCTTCGCGTGCAGCCTTTGCTTGGCGCTCACGCACTTCAATTGCGGCGACATTGGCAACACGCTGGATTTGCTGCTGGGCGATCTTGGAGACGCCCTCTGCGCGCCACAGGGCAACTTCCTGCATCGTGGCGTGGTTCTGCACAAAGCCGTGATCGCCCATGAACTTCACTGCGCCGTTCTTATGCTTAGGTTTGTCAGCGGTCGGAAAGCGCAGCCACTTACCCAAAGGCAGTGGGCCTTGCGCCAGAACGCCGTGCGAGGCGCAGAATTGCTCAAAAATCATGCTGCAGCCCTCCGTGGCGACTTAGCCCAACGGATACGTTGCGATTTGTCCCAGTTCAGCAGTTCGACAGATGGCTCCATGGGCGCAACATCGCGGAACTTGGGATCAACCTTGAACTTGTCACGGAAGCGGTGAAACACCCAACCGATTTGATGGCCGCGAGCATTCGCCAAATACTTCAACATGGCAAACCAGTCACGCTGCTTCTTCAATTCTTCGGCACGTTTTGTGCTGTCGGCAATCTCTACCAGTTCACCCGCAACGTTCTGCAGCTGGTTGCGCAGCACGCGAACATGACCGCAGCTTGGGCAGGCGTCAGAGTTGCCCATCCACAACGCATTGCACACGGGGCACTTGGCGGCTTCCTTTTCGGCAGAGGTCTTTTCCTTGCGAGGGGTGTCCTTGCCTTCGTCTAGCGAATCAACGCCATTTGCAAAGACTTCTTCCCAAGTCTCCTGAAAGCGCAGATAGTTGCCCGAGTGATCCAGCCACAGCGCAAAGTCCTTGCCTGGAAAGCAGCGCATAACGCGGCCCATTTGCTGCACATGGCTAGAAAACGACTTGCTAAAGGGGCGCGCAGACACGCCAATCATCACATCAGGAACATCAAAGCCCTTGGTCAGAATGTCGGTAGCGATCAGACCGTGGATGCTGGAATCTGGCTTCTCAAACTCCTTCAAAACCTGCTGCTTGTATTCCTCGTCATCCTTGTATGACAGAGCCACAAAGTTGTAGCCAGCATCCGCAAACTTGGTTGCCAAGTCGGCGCCATGAGCTACGCCAGCGCAGAAAACAACAGTCTTGCGAGGCCCACCGAAAACCTCGTTGGTTTTCTTGATCCACTCAGCAACAACGTCACCTGTGATCTTCATGCCGCGCTGCTCTACATCATCGCTAGACCACTCGCCAGCGACTTTCTTAGCGCCCTCCATGTCGATCTCTTTGGCGATGAACACGCGCAATGGAGCCAGCCGACCGATCTTCACCAGTTCGGACGTTGTAATGCTTGAAACCACATTGCTATAGATGTTCGCCAGCCCTTTGGTGAAGGGAGTAGCACTCAAGCCAACAACTCGGATTTGCGGGTTGTTCTTGATTAGTTCCGCAGTCTCCTTGCGGGTCTGGTGGGCCTCGTCTACAATCAACAACTGCAAATCAGGGAAACTTCCACGCTTCTCCAGGGTTTGTGCAGAGCAGATTTGGATTGGCTCATAGGCACGGCGTCTCCAGTGTCCAGCTTGAATAACGCCATGGTCTATACCGTACTTGTCCAATCGCTTGCTCGTTTGATCGCATAGCACTACTCGATCCAAAACCATCGCAGCGCGGCTTCCCTTCCGCTTGCAGGCTTCGAGTAGTGCGATTGCCATCTCAGTCTTGCCGCCACCCGTCGGCGCAACCAGCATCTGCGAACGATGCCCCGCGACAAAACCAGAGCGCAGCTTTTCCAGCACGGCCTCTTGGTATTCAAACAACTTCAACGTACTCACTTTTAAGCCTCCTTCAGCTTGCGTTGATAAAACTTGATCTGCTTTTTCAGCTCGGCGTTTTCGTTCATGAAGGCATCGCGGGATACCTTCACTGCGTCCAGTTCAATTGCTTGAATCCGCACTTGCTCACGCAACGCAGCGATGGTCTGGGCGGCTTCTTGCTTTTCTTCTTCGGTGCCATCCATAACGCCAGTCGCTAGGCGGTCGCGCAGTTGCTCGTTTTCATCTGCCAGGGCAACGATGGTTTCCTTGGCTTCTTCGATTTGGGTGTCCTTGCAGTCGGGGTCGTAGCCTTCCAGCTCTTGCACTGGCTGCTCTTTTTTCGCCTTCTTAGGCTTGATCGCAGAGACAGGCTTCTCAATCGCAGCCGCTTGTTCTTCTTTTGGCAACTGAGCGATGGCCGCAGCTTTTGGTAGGCCGATTGCGCCAGACTTCACGGCCTCGACAACTTCGGGCGCTGCCTTGGTTTGGACGGTCTTGGCTTGTTCGATGGAGCGCACACCGACACCAGCGACTGCGGCCAACTCCTTTGTGGTCTTTGCTGGCAATTCCGCACTCAGTGCGGAATTAACTTCCGCAGGCTTGCCAACTGGCATCCACTGATACACAGCAGTCGTCGCCATCGCCAACTGCGCCTGAGTGACGTGGCGGCGGGCCTTGTTCTGCGCCAGAACGAAGTGGCGTGGATCAGTTCCTGCTGCCAATTCCACATGAGGGCAAGGCATCAGCACCTCATTGGCTGCGTTGTAGCGATGCCAACCATCCAGCACCATGCCTTCAAACAAAGTGATTGGGTTCTGAACCCCAATTTCCGCAATACTGTCTTTCAGATTCTGAAAGTCGTCGGCGCTCATTGCAGGGAATGCGGCAGACAGGGGGTGTTGTGCGTAAGCCATCAATCAAACTTCGGTTTATGGTTTTCGTATTGGTCAACCCAGAGGGCCAAGGGAATGGAGCGAAGGCGAATGCAGTTCAAAAGAAATCGGATCGCCCGTGCAATCAATGTCGGTTCGCCTTCTTGTTCATTCATATGCCGCCTCTCAAAATTCGCCATGTCTTGATTTTTGATTGCTGGGCCTGCTTGCCGCTTTCAATGCCAAATCCTGTTGGCGCCGGGTTCCGGTCTACTTGCTTGTGAATTCGGGGTGGCTTGAAGTGGCGGGCTATTGAGGGGCGGGATAGTGTTGTGAATGCGTTCATTGCTGCTTTTGAGTAACTGGAAAGTTGCGGCCTAGTGAATCCAGGCGAAACGGAAGAGGCGTGCAATGGGGTTCATCGCAACACCTTTTTCAACACGATCAGCCAGCTCAAGAAGCATTCGCTTGGCAGCCTCATCGAACGAAATGCCTTCGCAGAATGCTTTGTTATTGATAGCGCGGATTTGTTGAGGTGTCGCGCATTGCAAGTCCAAGGGGAGTGGAAAGAGGTTCATTGGGGTCTACATAGGCTGAGGGTTGCGGGAGTGGTGAAAACACAGATCAGGCGGCACGCATAGCTCCAAAAGACTTCCTGTCAAGCTGGCGAAACGAAATAGCATTTCGTTCATGTTCCATCTCATCAGCAAGCGCCAAGAGCGCATCACGCAAGGCGACAGCGGTAGATCCGCCGTTGGACAAGCGCTTAGCCAAGCGAAGCAACTTTTCTTCTTCCTCTTTGCTGCCTCGCAGCATGCAAATCGGAACGCGTACAAGATCGCGGTTTTCATAAGCCATGGTGTGTTCTTCCTCTCTCTAAAAAAACACGGGTTGATAAAACCGGGTGTCTGCCGCCTTCTGGCTAAACTGGATGTGCTAACTAACCAAACCAGAAGGGGCAGACATGGAAAAAAAGGAAACTCAGTTCGATATCAGCGTGGTCGGGGACAAGATTCGCGTTCGGCGAACTCTCGTTTTGCCGCAGGGCAGCATCGATCTGGACTTGACATACAAGCACACGACGCCAAGGGAGCAACTGACGCTGCAGCAGATTCACGAGTCATCGGTGGATATAGCGATCCGTCACTTGCAGTCGCTGCTGCCCCAGAAATAACTCCGCCCCAGCTATCCATAGGCACGACTAGCGCGGCCTTGTCTTGGATCACGCCGAAATCGGTAACCGCCAGCCCTTCTTCACTGGGTTGGTGCAGTGGGGCGATCGCAGCGCCACGCTTCAACCATGCCAAGGCCTGCTCAAACTCCGTAGTGAAGCCTGCCGTCTTGGAATTGGCGGGAGTGATGCGCCATGCGCACAAAGAGAGCAATTCAGACATTCACAACCTCCTTGCGCTTGGGGGTGCCTGCCACTCCATAGGCGATACTTGGATTTCCACAACCAAATGCCTTAAGGAGGGCAGACATGACTACAAAACTGTCAGTAGAAAAATCGACAAGCGGCGACTTGCTTTGCTCACTGGACTTTTTCAACATGGGGAACGGACAGGCAATTCGACTCACAATGGAACTCCCGCAGGGGCCGGATCGAACGATTTCTCAGATCGAGCTAGAGGTGATGCAGAAGGCGCATTCGCTACTTGGCGAGATGAGCAAGAAGCACCCAGCGAACAAACCGGAATCGGCTTAACCGCCTCTATAAACAACACGCTCACACAGCCGGAGCAGTTGCCCCGGCTGCTGACACGCTTGCACATGGCTAAGCGTTCTGGTGAGCAACTAGCCATGGGCCACCTCCTTGCGATTGGGGGATGCCAAGGACACCTGACTAGAATTGCGGTTGCACTTAGCAACACTAGAAAGGGCCCTTGCCATGGAAAAGAAAGAAGCCAAGCACCAAACCTTCGAGCAAGGCTCAATACAGGCGTTGGAAATTGCCATCGCAACACTGGTGCGGGTACTGCCGGAGCCATCAAAACAAGCGTTCATCACTTCGTACCTCCAGAATGTTTCGATGTGGGACGACTTGGCTTTGCCATCCACTGCCATATCCGACGAATGGCTGTCCGGAGTGAGGGAAACTTCCGAGGGCTTGCTACGGCTTGTTCAGCAGCCGTAATTCCTCGACGCTCCAGCTCAGCCGCGCATGCTTGTTTCGACAGCAAGCCGGGGTTGAGGTCAGCCATGAGCAGCCTCCTTTTTGTTCTTGGCGGCGGCGGACATGCAGTCCGGGCGGAGAAGCAAGCTCTGATGAGCAAGCTTTACGCCAGCAGGAATGCCCCGCTTGCGCCAGTTGTGGATGCGCTGTGCAGCGCCGGCTTGGGTCCAGCCCAACAGGCGGGCCAGCTTGGTGGGCCCGCCATACAGGTCAATGAGTTCTGCATCAGTCATGCCTGTATTAAACACCATGTTTGCACCAAGCGCAACAGCATGTTTAAACGTTTTGTTGAAAAATCGTAAAAATGGACCCGATAACAGCTCGAATTCACCAGGCGATTGCCTACTTGACCAACAAAGCTTCGGTCGGCCCCACTGACGTGTCTACGTTCCTTGGCCTGCCAAATTCCCAAACGGCGAAGAATTGGGAAACACGCGGCCCCTCAGAGGGTGGCTTAGTGGCCGCAGCCGAGCGGGGGATCAGCGTGCTATGGCTTAAGCGTGGCGAAGGCCCGATGCTTACAAATCAAGCGCCAGACGAGGCGCCATCAGGGACCGCCAGAGTGGCTAGCTACCCCATTGAGTCGTCATTCAGCCTTACCGACTCGCAAGATGAGTTTGTCGGGGTCACGCGTGTTGATGTGAAGTTTTCCAACGGCCATGGGCAGATTCTGTACAGCGAGGAAGAGCGCCCCCCGTTGATGTTCAGGGCTGATTTCCTGCAAAAGATGGGGATCCCCAAAGGAAAGGCTTTCGTAGCCCTTGCCGAAGGTGTAAGCAACGAGCCAAAAATCTATGATGGCGCAGTTGTTTTGATTAATGCCGCCGATAAACGCTTGAATGGTGAGTTCTTTGCATTCCGTGTTGATGGCGAATTGCTGATCAAACGTCTAGATGCTCTAGATGGTATTGGCGTAATAGCGACAGCAGAGAACAGCAACTTCAAACCCAAGACAAAGGTCTACAACGATGAAGAAGACTTTGAGGTTATCGGTAAAGTGGTCTGGACTGGAACAGTTCTGTAAGGAGAAGGTTGATGAAGGCATGCAAAGAATGCGGCTCCATCAGTGAGCCTAAAACGGTAACTAAAGGCTCTATATGGATAGAAGTAGTGTTATGGCTCTGCTTTATCATCCCCGGGCTTATCTATTCCATCTGGCGCCACGCGACCAGGCATGACGCATGCAGGGTGTGCGGAAGCACCAGCATTGTCCCCTTGGATACGCCAGTAGGCCGAGAGCTTGCGGCGCGGAACCCATCTCAAGTACCCACTCCACTCCAGCCTAGCAAGAATGCTGTGGCCCTTGGTCGCGCCGTTGGTCGCATGTTTGCTAAAAAGTGAAGGTAGGGAAAATGAGAAAGATTGCACTTTTGATGGCTGGACTTCTCGTGATGGGCTCTTCATTCGCACAACCTAAAGTGGATATGGCCAAATTGCGCGCAGCATTTGACTTCAAGCTCAAAGACTCGGTAAGTGCACGCATCAAAGAACTTAGCACCCCGAAAAAATCTCTTGATGGATCCAGCTGGGAATTTTGCGGACTAGTGAATGCCAAGAACTCATACGGCGCTTATACGGGCTATACCAGATTTTTTGCCATGACAGATGGCAACTGGTATGTGATAACAGCGATTGGGGAAAATGCCAAGGAAGCCTGTGAACTGCACACTCGAATAAAAGGTTAGCCCTCCCCCGCTGCGATGCCGGTGGACTGGCATCACTCGGCACATACTTCTACGCTTCAAGACGCAATGCACGGCTTTGCAAAATCAATCTCAGCCAAAATTAAACAACCAGCGATAAAATATGGCGTTACGATTTCAGCCTGCACCTGGGACCATACTGAATTGCGATTTTTCCGGCTACATCATCCCCGAGATGGTAAAGAAACGGCAGGTTGTCGTGATATGGAAACACAAGAAAAATGCAAAACTGGTGTACATCGTTCCACTTTCCACGACACCACCCCATGCGCCAGAGTTAGCACACGAGCTGTCATGCTTACCCATCCCCAGGCCAGACCAGGATCCAGAGACGCGCATCTGGGTAAAGTGCGACATGATCTACACCGTCTCGACAGATCGACTTAGCTTGCCAGTCAATAGGGCGTCACGAAGGAACTCTAACCCTATCAACATCAATATCTCAACGCCAGACCTGATGGAGGTGAAGCAGAGGGTTGCGCAAGCGTTGCGCTTAGGTTAGAATGAAACCGTTCCCGAAAGGGGCTGCAAGTCTGATCCGCTCATGCGTGACCAGCCAGAAAGAATAGCGATGACAAGCTCTCTTCTCTGAAATCAGGGCGCTTCGGCGCCCTTTGTCTTTTGTGCCACTCATACGATCTTCCTGTCATGACGTCAGCACCACGACTCCAGTACACAAGCATTCGATCCCGCATTGACGGCGGGAAGCCTCTGATTGGCCTCAAGCATACAGTCAAAAGCGCTGACGACCTCCCAGAATCAACCGCCTGGATCGAGATGCCTCCCGAAGATGTGCGACGGCTGATTCAGAAATTACAAGAGACGCTTGATGAACTCGGAGGTATCTAGCTCCAACCGCCTCCTGGCGGTTTTTTGTTGCCTGGGCTTGAGCTGCATCTACTCAGCGAGATGATGCAGATGGGAGGCCGGCGATGTTGGACAATCTGAGCCAGCCTACATTCACAAAGAAAGAGCCTGCACATGGATAGCCTGAGTTCAATCGACCCCGACGACCACGAAGGACTACTTAAAGAGGCGTTCAGAGTGCATGGACAGATAGTTCACCATGCAGCCTTGGCAGACTGCCTTTTGTTTGAGATCTTTCGTCACTTCTCGGGGTGTACCAGGCCCATCGCCCAGGCGATCTTTTTTACGCTGGATTCAGCCAAAGCAAAAGAGACTCTGACAGTGCGAACTGCTATCGCTGCTGGGGCCGACGCGGAGACAACAGCTTCTGTGGAGTCTCTAGCTGTTGCGATTGGGGGAGTCATCAAGCACAGAAACGATATTGCCCATGCGTTCCTGCTACTTTATGACCCAATTTTTGAAGACGCGGTAGTTCGACGCATCAACCCCAAGAAGGCACATGCGAAACAAAAAACAGTCAAACACCAGAATTCCGCGCAATCTCAGACGCATCATACGGATCAAGTTTCGGTGACTTCGCTACAGCATTCACTGCACGAATCCAATCGTCGTCTGAGCAAGGCACTGAAGGAGTTTCAAGCTCTATGCCAGCGTATTGGAATACAGCCTGAACTATCTCTTGAACGCGGGTAGTCATGTCCCATGTGTCCCAATATGGATCGTCATAGTGGACATGCCTAGCCATGTTTGCAGAGGCAGCCACCAGCGCCTCTAGCGGGATCGCCACCTTTTTGGCTGATTCAGCTCCATCAAGCGCCACCTGCCCCCCAGCAGCGTCCGACTCGGCCGCGACTATGCCTGGCCCGACCTCTGCAAACCTAATCACATAGCGCCCTTCCTCGTCGATGCTTAGGCGTGCTGGCTCCGCTTCGCCTAGCTTTGCCTCGTCTGCATTGTTCATCCTCATAGTCAGCCTTTCTTGCCCGGTTGATGGTGGGCATGGGGGATTTTAGCCGTTAAATAAACATGGCGTTAAAACATTGTGTTGACAGCAATCCAAACATGGTGTTTAATTAAACCCATCGCAGCAACGAACGCTAAACGACCAAGGGGGTAGCGAACCGTCCCCTGAACCGACTCGATGCAAGAGGAAGGTCTAGCTCCAGTGGAGCGCAGCTAGTTGCAGAACGCGATGGGTGTGAAGTGATCGAGCTAACTCCCCTTCTTTAACAACAGAATGCAGTCAGCAAAGGCATGAAAAAAGCCCCTTTCGGGGCTTGGTTAGAAGCGGTGGGCAATTCCCGCTTGCTTCATGATGGTGTTGGCCATGTGCCTTGATGGCATGTTGAGAGAGACGGTCTGGTTGCGCTGGCCATTGGACCAAATCTCATGGGAGCCGGCGCCTTGTCTAAGTAGCGTGTAGCCATGAGCCTTGAGCACATCCCGCACCAACGGGTAGTACCCATTCATGCATGCACGCAGTTGTTGTCGATCCCCAGGTCAGGCTGAGCATGGATCTTGTGAGTATTCAGCTCCAGGTCCAGTAGATCGTTAGCAGCCAGCAGCGCCGCCGAGCGCAATTCGTCCAGGTTGTTGCCTGATACAACTAGACCATCGATATCAGGGCTATCAGCCCAGAAGGTTTTGGACTCTTCATCAAAGTGCACCAGAACGCGAAAACGGATTGGAGCCCCGGTTCTAGCGACAGTTTTCCACAAGGGCCAGCCTACACGGTAGCCATTAAACATGCGCTTACTCCTATTTAAGTAGCCTGCGAATATAGCAGATGTTGATTTCGAGGCCGAAAGTTCGGGAAAGTTGCAGCAATGCCAAGTCCATCCTACAGCCTTTGCTGACTGCATTCAAGACGGGATAAATAGGCGTTTTCTATGGGAAACAGACCTGCCCCTGTGATCTGTCGGCAGAAGTAAAAGACAGCCCAAACGTCGAGAGGCGGAAGCCAGAACCAAAAACTGGCAAGGGATGGCCCAGCTGGGCTAGATCAAAACAAGCATTCGCGAACCGGCGCGGTTATCCGGTGAAAAGCAAGCAGCCCAGCGCTGCGAAGGAGAGCACATGCGAGACACGCAAGCCGGATGACCCGGCCACCACCGCCCAAGCGGGCCATGTAAGGCGAGTTACCGGGCATGTAGGCCAAGGCCACCGGGTACTTGAGATTGGCGACCTCTTAACGCAATCAGTCAAGCCGACGAACACGACCCCGAGCAATCGGCGTGCGCCCTTGAGCGACATCAGGGGCAAAAACACAGCGCTTCCAGTCGGGAGCGTTTTGTTTTTAGGAGTGATACATGGCCTACACACAAGCCCGCGATGCACAGCTACACCTGCGCATGCCGCAAGAGATGAAGAGCAGATTGCAGCAGGAGGCGAAGGCCGCTGACCGGTCTGTCAATGCCGAAGTGATCTATCGCTTGGCAAAGACCTTTGACGGTGAGTTTGACCTGGCCGCCAGCCAAGAGCCAGCGCCAACCACGCTTGAAACGATGGCCGCAGACATTGCTGTGATCCGGCAACTGGCAGAGACCCTCAAGTGGAACATGCGGTACTAACCCCCAAGCGACTACTCAGGGCGTTTTCAATTTTCACCCAGCCTGCCATGTGCAGGCTTTCTTATTTGAAGGATGCACATGACAACGGAAACTGCAGATCAGCCTATCATCACCTACAAGGGCTTTGACAAAGACCTCAAGTGCCGCAACTTTCAGTACGAGATTGGCGGCACCTATGAGAACGAAAAAGGCGCAGCAGCATGCAAATATGTATTCCATGCCTGCGAGCACCCCCTGAACGTTTTCGAGTATTACGTACCAGCTGGAAACCGCTTCGCAGTGGTTGAGCAGTCAGGAGCGATCAGCCGCCACGACAGTGACACCAAAGTGGCCAGTTCCAAGATCACTATCAAGGCAGAAATTGGCATCCCAGGTTTGGTCAAAGCTGCAGTTGAGTATGTGACAAGCCGATGCAAACCCATCGACCCTGATTCTCCTGCTTCGAGCACTGGCAACTACGGCGCTGCTTCGAGCACTGGCAACTACGGCGCTGCTTCGAGCACTGGCAACCGGGGCGCTGCTTCGAGCACTGGCAA